>NZ_JBITLU010000005.1:443629-629184 GCF_044465525.1 Nonomuraea sp. NPDC049646
GGAGCCGTTGGTGGGGTCCCACAGGCGCACCCGGCCATCGCGGCTGCCGGTGGCCAGCAGCGGGGTGCCGTCGGGGAGTGTCGCAAAGGCAATCGCGGACACCGCGCTTGTGTGGCCGGTCAGGCTACCTACGGCGGAGCCGTTGGTGGGGTCCCACAGGCGCACCCGGCCATCGCGGCTGCCGGTGGCCAGCAGCGGGGTGCCGTCGGGGAGTGTCGCAAAGGCAATCGCGTATACCGGGCTTGTGTTGCCGGTCAGAGTGGCGCGGCGGTGCCCGGTGGTGGGGTCCCACAGGCGCACCCGGCCATCGCGGCTGCCGGTGGCCAGCAGCGGGGTGCCGTCGGGGAGTGTCGCAAAGGCAATCGCATACACCAGGCTGGTGTGGCCAGTCAGAGTGGTGTGACGGCGCCCGGTAACCGGGTCCCACAGTCGGACCGCGCCGCCGTCTTGGCTGTTCGTGGCCAGTATTGAGGCGCCGTCTTCCAGGGTGCCAAACACTACTGCAGAGACCCCGCTTGTATGGTCGGGCGGACCATCTGCGCTGGTGACGCTGGTGGAGTCCCACAGTCGCACCGTATGGTCGTGGCTACCAGTTGCCAGCATCGAGGTGCCGTCGGGGACGATGGTGAAGGCGAGTGCGGATACTGGGCCGGTGTGGCCAGTCATCGTGGTGTGGTGTGTGTCGGTAGCCGAGTTCCACAGGCGGACGGTGCCGTCGTGGCTACCGGTGGCGAGTAGAGGGACGCCGTCGGGCAGGGTGCCGAAGGCGATCGCGTGCACCGGGCTGGCGCTACCAGTGAGAGTGGTGTGGTGTGCGCCGGTGGCCGGGTTCCACAGGCGGACGGTGCCGTCGTGGCTACCGGTGGCGAGTAGAAGGGTGCCGTCGGGCAGGGTGCCGAAGGCGACGGCGGAGATTGTGCTGGTGTGGCCGGTCAAGCTACCGGACGTGAGGCCAGTTGTGGGGTCCCACAGGCGGACGGTGCCGTCGTGGCTACCGGTGGCGAGTAAGGGGGTGCCGTCGGGCAGGGTGCCGAAGGCGACGGCGGAGACCTTGTTGTTGTGGCCGGTCGGGGTGGTGAGTTGCTGGCCAGTGGCCGGGTCCCACAGCCGCACCTGGCCGTCGTGGCTACCGGTGGCGAGTAGAGGGGTGCCGTCGGGCAGGGTGCCGAAGGCGACGGCGGAGATTGTGCTGGTGTGGCCGGTCAAGCTACCGGACGTGAGGCCAGTTGTGGGGTCCCACAGGCGGACGGTGCCGTCGTGGCTACCGGTGGCGAGTAGAAGGGTGCCGTCGGGCAGGGTGCCGAAGGCGACGGCGGAGATTGTGCTGGTGTGGCCGGTCAAGCTACCGGACGTGAGGCCAGTTGTGGGGTCCCACAGGCGGACGGTGCCGTCGTGGCTACCGGTGGCGAGTAGAAGGGTGCCGTCGGGCAGGGTGCCGAAGGCGACGGCGGAGATTGTGCTGGTGTGGCCGGTCAAGCTACCGGACGTGAGGCCAGTTGTGGGGTCCCACAGGCGGACGGTGCCGTCGTGGCTACCGGTGGCGAGTAAGGGGGTGCCGTCGGGCAGGGTGCCGAAGGAGATCGCGTTTACCGCATCATTATGCCCTGTGAGAGTTCTGTGGAAAGCGGACGGCATCACATGTGCCCAGCGGGGCCGTAGCACCAACCGATGTGTTGGCGGGAAGACGCTGGCGATATGGGGGGCATACGCTAGGGCTGTGAGTCGTAGGATCCCCGCTCGTTCGTCGGGACTGGCCATGGCGAGGTTATGGGCGGCCCGCCAGTAAACTTGGGTCTGCGCATGCCGGCATGAGTTGACAGCACCTAGCACTTCGATGAGTCGCTCGGAGTCAGCATACGCGAGATAGCCCGGTTCCCCACTCACCTCTCCGAGGCGCTCGGCGGGAGCGGCGTGCGCAGCCAGATGGCGTAGCACATAGGGGTCGGCATCGGCCCAATCCCGGCGGGGCGGCCCCTCCCCGGATTGCTCGGCCGACGGGGCGACGCTGCGGAGAAGGGCATCGGTGATCGCCCGTTGGATCTTGCGCTCATTCATGGAGCGCCTCTTGAAGTAGTCGGCGAACGCCTGATGGTAGAGCCGGTAGACGGCCTGTCCGTCCTCGCTGGACTGGCTCACGTGGTAGCCGGCATGGTCAAGAAGCCAGTCGACATCTTCGACCCCATAGGTCGTTCCGGGAGTCGCCAGCGCCGTGGCCGCCAATGCCCACAACTGCCTTGGGAACCCAGCGCCCTCCGCCCAAGCCAGGGGAGTAAGGAGTTCCCGCACTCGTATTTCGTCAGGTCCGAACCGTGCGAGGTCTCGGGCGAAGACGTCTTGAACCTGTCCATGAAGGTAGTCGGCCGCCTCGGCCGAGCCGAGATCGAGCCGGGTCGCCCGTGCGGCGAGCGCATGGGCGACAATCCTGGCGAACAGGAAAACCTGCCCGCTGGCCTTGGCCACCGCGTGTGCCACGGTCTCGGCCCCCTGAGCATCCGTGCTGTAAGGAGAAGTCGCCGTTGTAAGGCGCCGCTTGACATAGGCAGCGATTGCCGCCTCGGTCCCCGGATCGCTGTCCAGGATGTGCACGTTCTCCTGGCCTGGGTCCAGCAGCTCGAGGAGCGGCCCTTGTCCAACCATTCCGCCAGCGGGTTCCTTCCCCGCGATGTGTGCACGGGTCCCGACCACGACTTGGGCTTCGGGCAGCGCGGTGAGAGGTCGGATCAGGTCGGTCACGATGGCGAGGACGGAGTCCGGCCGCGCTTCGTCGAGCGCATCGACGATCACTCGTACCCGGCGGCCCAGCCGTTGCACCGACTCCATCAGTTCCTTGCCCGCCCGCCAGCCTCCAGCAGGAGTGGCGATGCCCAGCCCGGCGGCTAGCACGTCCTGGCACTGAGCCAGCGACTTGTTCTTGGCGTGGATGGCGACGTCGATCAGACCCACAGGTGGAATCGTGTCCGCTTCGGCATCCGCTAGTGCACCCTCGGCCTCAGCGATCCGCCGGTATGCAGGATCGGACAGGGTCGCGATTCGCCCGAGCACCGCCGATTTCCCTGCCCCGGGTGATCCAGTGACGACCCGTAGGCCGGGTGGTCCTTCCCTGAGCCAGAAAACCAGATCGGCGAGTAGCAGGGTGCGGCCAAAGAAGAACCACCCGGTCTCGTCGACCTCTACCCCACGCGCGGCCTCCCGAAAATGATCCTTTAGCCCGAGGTCGAGGATGCGACGCTGCCGCTGAATCTGCGTGTGTGCGTCGGCAGTGGGCAGACCTGGGACCGCACGGGGATTGAGGAAGACGCGATGTTGGAGACCGTCGGTCCAGAAATGAGCTGTTGGCTCCGTCGTCTGGCCCATCACGACAGCTTCCAACACCTCCTCGGGTTTCACCCGTTCGTTGCCTGGCGCCCAGGCGTGACCAGTGCCACCTCCGCGCAGCACATCGACAAACCGCTCGATGAAGTGGCCATCCTGGGTCTGCTCGTATGGTCCGCAGGAGGAGATGACTGATACGGCAGGTCGGCCCTCGGGAGTGGTGAGTTCAACCAGCGCCTTACCTACGGCCTGCGTCACCTCCTGGGCAGAAGCGCCCGAGTAACAGGTGTCAAGAACGATGACTGCATAGCGGAAATGCCAGGTGACGAGCAGGGTCACAAGCGCATTCGCGCTGATCGCGTTAGATGCGTTGATCCGCGATTCCTCTTCAGGAGAATCCTGTACCAGAAGGAACTCTCCTGCGGGCCGACGCACTCCATGTCCTGCCCAGTAGATGACCAGTGCGTCGGACTCCTCGGGCCCGTTGCCAAGTAGTTCCAATACTCGCGCGTGGGTGCCGCCGTAAGCCAAGCTGGGCAGTTCGTGATTGAACCCTCCAGCTGACAATGTTTCACACAGTGTCGGCACCAAATGCCGGACATGTTCCAGGTTGTCGTGGTGGTCATAGGAGACCATGCCGACGACGATGAACGAGCCACGGCCAGTGGGGACCTCGCTCACTGCCGGACTCCTCGACGGTTACTTGACGAACTCGTTGCTGCCATGATGGCGTGCGGTGAACATACCGCATCCGCGATGGGGGCAACCGATGCCGGATCGTATTGACGACTTGATCGTCGTCATCCCAGGTATCCTCGGCAGCGTCTTGGAGCGCGGCGGGAAACGGATCTGGGACCACTCCCTTGCGGCGATGCGCCATGTGTTGCCGCCTCGTAGGTTGGTCTCTGCGCTTAGCCTCGATGATGGCGATGACGTGCGACCGGTCGGCTTGATCAACGGGCTGCACATCGTGCCCGGCCTCTGGGGTATCGATGGTTATGGCCCGCTCTTGGGCTACCTTCGCCGGCAGTTCGACGTCAGTCGTGGCAACCTGATCTCCTTCCCCTACGACTGGCGTCTGTCGTGTGCGGTTAATGCGCGCAGACTTGGCGTCACCGTGGAACGGGAACTGACCCGTCTTCGGGAACATGTGCCTACCGCCAAGGTGACGTACATATGTCACTCAATGGGAGGCCTGATAGCCCGCTACTACCTGGAGGTCCTAGGTGGCCGAGCCTCCGCACGCCGACTGATCACCATTGGAACGCCCCACCAGGGTGCCGCCAAGGCCGCCGCGGCCCTATGTCTGGGCCTCGCTCCCGGGGCGCGGGCCAGGGTCGGACGTTTCGGCCGGGTCCTAGACGACTTGGACGAGGTCGTTCGGACCTTTCCCTCGGTGTACGAGCTGTTGCCCACCTACCGTTGCGTCGACGACGGTACCGGTGAGCTCCGCCACCTCCTTGGATCCGGCGTCCCCATCGACACCTCGCGTATTCGTGAGGGAGCGACGTTCCACCGCGATATCGCCTTGGCGGCCCAGAAAAACGGCCCCAGCCTGCACGAGACTTATCTGTTTGGCGGTCACAGGCACAAAACCGTGCTTAGCCTTCAGCTCACCTCCGCACAAGTAGTTCCGCTACATACCTGGAACGGTGAAGCCGTCAGAGGCGACGGCACCGTGCCCCGATTCGCTACGGCGCTCCCTGAGGCGACCTCCGACACAGACGTCCGCTACTCCGGCGACCGTCATTCCGTCCTCGCCGGCGCCAAGCACCTGCTCGACGCTCTTCATGCGATTCTCACGTCGCAGCCGATCCGCAAGTACCAGGGCCGGGAACTGGGCCTCGGCCTCGATCTACCCGAACTTGTCCCCATGGGCGAGGCCGTGCCAATCGAGGTCGAGGCGGCGGACAACCGCCTTGCTCTCATCGCCAGCGCTGCCCACTATGAGACGGGAGAAATTGTGCGTGGATTGCTGCTGCGGAATCTGGGGGATGGCCGCTATGCCACGGACCTGATCTTGCCGAAGCCCGGCGCGTGGCGCGTCACTGTAAGCGCCCCTGGTCGGATACCGGTCGAGCCTGTGAGCGACATCGTCATGGCGGTGGACCCGATGTAGATCTGTCGTACGGCACCCGGCGCCGTCACCAGGCTGTAGGACGAATGACCCGGATGTGTGATTCGCGGAGGAGTGAAGACCTTTATCTCTGGCGGCTAGTTTCGTGGTGACCGGCCACACACTCTTGGTCCGCGCTGCGTGTCATTGGCCGCTTGACGCGACGCGAATTCTGCGATGCCAGAGTCCAGTCGCTCCTCGTCGAGGCCTGCGCCCGCCGACTACAGAGGTCCCATCTGCGCTTTCTGGTGCGGCTAGCCCTTCGATCCTGCCCGGATAGGAACCAGCATGACGACCAACGTCGTTCGTGGCGATGACCTGCTCGACCATGTCCTCCGGACCAACTTCCCCGGCCATGATCTACTCTCGGCGCCAGTGCAGCCATTGTTGGAGAAGGTTAGCCTCTGGCTACCCCTAGAGGTGTACCGGGAATGGCCCATCATGCTGCCATGGGCGCTCCGAGACCTGGGCTGTCGAGGGAATAAGCGGGACAGGCCGGACATCTGGTCGAGCCCGGCCCCGACGGGCCACTTCCTTGACGACAACACGATGGTTAAGGGTCTCGTGCGGACCGTAAGCGTGCGTAGCCCGGACAGGTGTATCAACGGGAAGCGTCTCCGGGGTGGCTTCGTCGCTGCCCACATTTGGCGCGTGGTTCGGCACCATCAGTTAGCCAGCCGTATCCCTGCGCTGTATACCTTCGTTCCCAACCTCGTCTGGCTGCCTGGTGATGTAGCGAAGCTCACAGACCGCGAAGGCAGCGTCTATCAGCGGACTCTGCAGGCGATGTCATCGCTGATATACCAGGACGCTCCCGTGCGGCCTTCCCTGAAGGGGATCGTCAAGGCGTCCTGGGACATGCTGCCGGTCTCGGACCTGCCGGTCACCGCACCTCTGCCCGAAGAGCTGAGCTGGTTCAACCCGGGTCCGGCTTTTTTCAAACTCCGCCGTACCCGGCTGGACGAGGTTCTGGCGGCCCTCCGCACGCTCGAGGGAGGCAAACCGCTGGTGAGGAAGGTTATCGCTACCCGTTTCACCAAGGGTCTGCCCCAGGTGCCGCCTGGCGTGCGGGCCGAGTTTCTCGCCGATCTCAGCAGGTTCGAGATCGTGCCCTGATGGGTGTCAGATGAGATGGCACGGCGAGCTCATGCGTCGTGCAGCGACGAACGCTGTCCCTGCTCCCGGTACCCGTCGCTCGCCAGTGCCTCACGCACCCGTGCCCAGACATATGGCCTGAGTAGTTTCCCGGCTTCGTCCGCAGCGAAAAAGCGCACCTCATCCAGCTCATCGTCCAGGGGGTGACGGGGCCGCTCAGTGTCCCTCCGTCGAAGATGAACATCAACGAGTTGTCCCGGGGCCCGTGCGGTGAGACCCAGTCCACCGCAAGCAACCGGCCAACCCTGATATCGAGCCCCAGCTCCTCCTTGATCTCCCGTCGTGCTGCGGCAGCAGGAGACTCATTGGCCTCGGGCATGCCGCCGGGAGGGACCCAGTCCAGCTTGTAAGACAGGTTCACCAGCAAATTCTGAGGGCCACGGAGATTCCGGTCAGCCGCGCAGCTTGGTCAGTGCCTTCCAGCTCTTCAGGGTCGCAACGGCACGCTCGCCGATGGCTCGGATGCGAGCATGGGCGCGGTTGACGTCTCGCTAGCCGCGTGACAGCCAGGGCCGATAGCGATGCCGCTTGAACGGTGTGCGAATCGTGCCGCCCGCTCCTTGATAGCACTTGTCCGCGAAGGTCTTCACGCCAGCACTCGTCAAGGTGTCGATCAGACCGACCGTCCGAGCTGGGGAGATGTCGTGAATGGCGCCCGGCAGCGCTGGTGAAGCCCACACCAGCCGGCCCACCGGGTCGGCCAGGCGGTCAATCGGGATGAGGGTGCCGTCCAAGATGGCATAGGCCAGCCGGGCCGCGCGCTGGACCGCAGCCCGCACGTCGCCGGCTAGGGCGGTCACAAGGTCGACGGCTTCGCGGAATAGCACTAGGCGGTGGTGCGGAATCGAGGCACGGTAAGACAGCAACCAGGCTCCCGGTTAGGGCATCGGATCTTGGTCGACTGCTGTCTTACCGGGAGCTTCCTCTCAACGCCACCGTTCTGTGCACGCCCATCGTGACCAGCGCCGTCAGGTTGGAAAGAGTTCAGCGCCCTCTCTTTCGAAGCGCACATTCAGCAGATCGGACCTCATAGAGGAGGCCCTTACTGGTGCTCGATAGAATTTCGACCTCATCTGTTCATTACCGCTGCAATGACTACTGCGATCCAGAACGGATACGCTCAAGTTTAGAGCGCACACTGCGAATAAGATTGTGGCTGGGCTCAAAAAGCCGTTCGCATTTAGCTAGCGTCGATTCATACAGCTGGATCGCCTCATCCAAGCGTCCCGCTGCTTCATAGGCGGCCGCGAGATTGTGACCGCTGGCCAAAGCATCGGGGTGTTCGGCACCCAGGGTCTGTTCCCGCCTCCTCAGCGTCGCCTCATGTAGTCGGATCGCCTCGCCCGTGCGTCCCGCCGCCTGGTAAGCGACCGCGAGGCTGTTGCGGGTGCTAAGGATATGGGGATGGTCGGGATCCAAGAGGCGCTCACGGCTGGTCAACGTCGCCTCATACAGCTCGATCGCCTCGTCCAAGCGCCCTGATGCCCGGTAGGCAGCCGCGAGATCATGACGACTGTCCACCGTCTGGAGATGCTCAGCGCCGAGGAGCCGTTCATGTTGGCTCAGGATTGCCTCATATAGTCGGATCGCTTCGTCCATGCGTCCCGCCGCCTGGTAAGCGACCACAAGGTTTTGGCGGTTGATGAGGATATGGGGGTGATCGGGATCCAAGAGGCGCTCACGGCTGGTCAACGTCGCCTCATACAGCTCGATCGCCTCATCCAAGCGCCCTGATGCCTGGTAGACGTATGCAAGGTTATGGCGGCCGTCCACAGTCTGGGGATGCTCAGCGCCGAGGAGCCGTTCCCGTGTCCTCAACGTAGCTTCGAGTAACTGGATCGCCTCGGCGAATCGTCCCGCTGCCTGGTAAGCGCCAGCCAAGTTGTTGCGGTTGGCAAGGATATGAGGATGGTCGGGATCCAAGAGGCGCTCACGGCTGGTCAACGTCGCCTCATACAGCTCGATCGCCTCGTCCAAGCGCCCTGATGCGTGGTAGGCGTGTGCGAGGTTGTGTCTACCGTCCACAGTCTGGGGATGCTCAGGGCCGAGGAGCCTTTCACTCTCGATCAGCACTGCCTCAAGTAGTCGGATCGCCTCGTCCTTGCGTCCTACCGCCTGGTAGGCTCCCGCGAGATTCTGACGGCTGGCCAAAGTGTAAGGGTGATCGCCTCCTAGGACCTCATCAAAGCCGCCCAAGGCGGTCTCGTACAGCTGGATCGCTTCGCTGAGTTGGCCACCTGACTCGTAAGCACGTGCGAGGTTATAACGACTTGCCAGGGTATGGGGATGGTCGAGGCCCAGCAGCCGCTCCCGCGTCCTCAACGTGACCTCGTGTAGTTTAGTTGCCTCAGTCAATCGTCCCGCTGCCTGGTAGGCACGTGCAAGATTGCTACGACTGGTCAAGGTAGCAGGGTGATCAGGGCCCATTACTTGTCCATAATCCGCCAACGTCGCCTCATGTAGCCGAATCGCCTCATCTAAGCGCCCTGCCACCTCGTAACTGTATGCGAGGTTATTACGGCTAGCGAGAGTATCAGGATGCACGGGCCCTAAGACTTGCTCCATGTCGTTCAGTGTCGCCTTGTGCAGTTGGATTGCCTCGGCCAATCGCCCTGCCACCTGATAGGCATTTGCGAGGCGGCTGCGGCAAGTGAGGGTACAGGTGTGCGTGGGACCTAAAACGCGCTCGCAGTCGGCAAGCGTTTCCTGCAACAGGGGAATAGCCCGATCAAAATCGACTAGCTCCGCTAGATATCCGCCACACCAAGAGCGCAACGTAAGCAAGTTTAGTGAGATGATGTCGACGGCCACGGCAACAGCATGCACTGCGACAGTCTGCTCGAATACGATCTCAACAAACGGGCGTTCAACTTCTTCTGGCAGATCTTCAATGAACCGGCGAAGCACGATGGTGGCACTGTTCAGCACGCCTTGGAGTTGCCCTTGGCGATCGGCGCGTTCACGGAGGACTCGTTGAATCAGGCGATGCATCAGCACAGCCCTGCCGTCCTCACTGAAGCTCACTAGTGAGGTGTCCGCCAGATCCGCCAACAGGCTGTCCCAAAGCTCGCGCTCGGCTGGGTCAGGCGCAATGGAGCCATACAGGATCGAACGGGGAACTCCGGAGGGTGCTAATACTCCGAGCACCGACAGGAGCAAGGAACCGTCCTGGCGGGAAGCTTCGAATTGCATGACTGACAACAGGATGGTTTCTGCAGTGCCGGCTGGATACGGATCATAATCTGACCGAGTCAGGTACCGCTCCAGCGGAAAACTACGCAGCAACTCTAGGTAGATGGCATAGTCGAGACGACGGCGGGCAATCAGCGCAGCGGCTTGCGCCAAGGCCAATGGTAGGAAGCCCAGTTCGTCAGCCAGTTCTGCGGCGCCTTCGGCGTCATCCAAGCCTGTGCGTTCGTCCAGGAACATCACGGCTTGTGCAGGGGTGAAGACCTCGACCTCAACCGGAGGGTATACGTGGCTAAAAGCGCGGTTACGTGAGGTGATGACTACGCGAGTAGCACCCGTAGTCGGGATCCAGTCGCGGACATCAGTCACACTGGTTGCGTTGTCGAACACCAGTAGGCCCGGTTGTGTCGATGCGGCCAGATGCGTGCGTACTCGGCGTGCAGCGGTCGCGGCATCATCATCGGGGCGACGCAAGCCGAGCCGATCGGCAAGTCCTGCCAGTCCCATGATGATCTGGTCGGTTGTCTCAGCAACGATCCAGGCAATCAGCGGCCACTGAGCCTGCTGGCAGGTCCAAGCATACGCGGCTGCCAGCAGGGTCTTCCCAATACCCGGGGTGCCGGTAACTGCTGATATCACCGCAGCACCGGAGTCGGATATTTGATCATGCAAGCGGTTCAGGAATTCCTCACGCGCTTGGAACGCGCGCGGTTTTTCTGGAATGTCTCCCTCAATGATCTGCTGCGGGCGCGTTTCTGTCGTAGCGGCCCACTGTATGAAAATCTGATGTAGGTCGCCTTCGACCTTCCCAGCGACTGGGCCGTGGAATACGCCATGAGAATAATCGACATGATCGCCTTCATAGCGAAGATGCCCTGTCCCCGAGCCAATACCGGGACTATGGCCAGGTTCAGTTGGGTCATGCCTGGTCATCATGGGTATCCCGGCGGGGTGCTGGATTTACGACCTTGCCAGTGACGGGACCGTAGAAGGTGCTGCCGCCGAAGTCGATATGGTCACCATGGTAGGTAGGTTCGGAAGGGGGTGGGTCGTTGGCTGGCGTGTCGGAGGAGACTGGCGCACCGGTCAGCCGATATGTCGTCACAGTGAGGGCCACACTGAAAACGAGCGCGATGCCAACCCACCACCAGTTCCAGATCTCCTCATTGAGTATCTGGTTGCTGGCGACTGCGACCGCCACTGGCAAGATCGCCGCCCCTGCTAGTAGAGTCACCCGCTTCGGCGAGGAGGGAAAGGCCATGGCACCATCATCAACGAAAGCCGAGCTGTTGTCCCGTCCATCGGACGACGACTGCGGCGTGCTCACGACGTAGTCGCTGCCCTGCTGCGCCCGGCCGACGACGAGGGCGAGGCAGACGGTGACCTGCCGCCTCTGGTGCTCGCCGTCGTGGAACTGGAGCGCGGAGTCCGGCTGACCGGCGACATGCCAACCGGGCACAGTCGATTTCGCCTCTCGGACGCTGGCCGAACGATTGGTACCTACGGACAGTGACCGCGATGGTGAGCCTGTGGGTCACTGGTTTCTCATGCGATCGGGCTGGGGGACATACGCGGGATGATCTTGCATGAGCCATGCGCCACGTCAGCCATCTGCCCAGTTCAACCCGCCTAAGCAATCGGAACGGCCTCCACTCTCCTAAAGCGGGTGCCGCAGGTTCGAATCCTGCCGGGGGCACTCACCTAGATCGGCATTTCAGGCCTCTGACCTGCGGTTTCACAGGCGCGAGTCTTTTGTTTTGTGTCCTCGGTAGGCAGCAGACGGTGCCCGCATGCAACCGTAAGACCATGATCAGGGGACATGCGCGGAATGATCTTGATGACGTTTCCCCAGGTCGAACCACATTCTAGGCCGCCGCGTTCGCCGGTACCCGCCCCGGCTCGCATCGTCCCGTCGGGCGTATGTGGCTCGCAGTGCCTCTTCGACGCGTTCGGCGTCCGCATGGACGGCGAGCAGCTCTTGGTTGGCCGACAACTGCTCGCGGATGGCAGCGATCTGGCCCGCCACCGTCATCGACATCCGTTCAGCGATTTTCGCCGAGTCGATCTGACCGCCGAACTTCGCGGCCAGGGAGGACAGCTCGATGTCGCCGGCGCGCTGCACCAGGCCGCCATCGAACGACTCTTCGCCCGACAACAGGTCGCAGATGCGTTCAAGCGCCTGGTCCACGGCGACCTTGGTCGGGGCGAGAAACAGGACCCGCAGTCCTTGCCGATAGCAGCCCTCGACGATGGCGGCAACCACGTCCGTCTTGCCGGTTCCCGGCGGGCCCCAGACGAAAGTCAGGTCGCTGCCCAGAGCACTTTCGATCGCCTGCCGTTGGTTCGCGTTGAGCGTGCGGTTTCGGTAGCCACGGATGAAGTGGTCGGGAGTGGTGCAGCGAGCGTGGCGCGGCTTGCCCTGGCCTAGCACCCAACCTGCGGTCGTGAGGTTGACCGGGCTGTTGTCGCCGCCGTTCGCCCCCTCCATCCGATCGAGCAGAGCCTCCAGTCCTGCCGTTTCATCCCTGCGCAGTTGGGCGTTTGCGGGATCGCTACCGAGGTCGGCGGACGTACGAACTCTGACCTTGCCGTCGGGCATTCGCGCCGCCTCTGCAGGTTCCCATGGCGCTCGGGAGCGGGACAGCCGGATGAGCAGTTTCTCACCGGAGAAGGCGTCCTTCCACGCCTTGCAAGTGAACACGTACTCGCGGGACTCGCTGCTCCCGCCGGTGCGGCGGCCGGCGGCCAAGGAGACCTTTTCGCCCTCGCCATCCACGCGGAGTTCAGCGGCGATTTCCAAGCGGACGGCTCGCGCCAGCTCATCGACGGGATAGGGCCTCTGCTGTGCGGCGGGGCTGACCATCGCGCTCCCGGGAGGACGGAGGAGGAGGAGGTGGGCGTACCGTGCAGGCTCAGGAACATACCCATCGCGACTACGCCTTGGAACTTTTCGAGCACGGACTGTTTCCTGGCGCGGTGATTCCACCCAGGAATGCGCGCACGGAGCGCGAAGACGCCGATGTTCCTGCTACTTCGCTGCCCGCCCCGCCCTCTCCCTTCCGTACACGTTGCCGTAGCTCTCGGTGAAGAAGCTCCCTGCCACCAACTACCACCGACAATCCGCAGAAATCACGGACAAATGGGTCCAGAAAAACGCGAGGTCGGACCGACTCGGATCGATAACCCAATATGCGGAGCAGACGATGCCGCGTCATTTCTAACACTTTGTCGAGGTCGGCGGGTGCGCAACCGGTGAGCATGTGCTGAGCAGCTCGCAGGTTGATTGTCGACGAGGGCAACCCGGCAGCCCACTGCCGCTGACATTCCGGACACCGCTCCCACGCTTCGCGTTGCCTCCGGCAGCGAAGAGCCCTCTGGAAGGAGCGATTCCATTTGCCAACATCGTGTGAATGGCCATTCAGGAAACCGGCGTAGAGAATGTCCGAACGAGTCGCGATGTCAGGAGTGCATGACGGATCAGACTCACTATGACGGTGGAGGAAGAAGCGGAAGAGATCGGAAAATTGTGTCGGCCAGGCGAACCGCATGAATGGAGAAAAGGGTGTCGGATTGCCGCCGTACCAATCATGAGTCTGAAAGTATCTCCGCGACGGTCGCGGACGTTCCGATGGGAACGTAAGCCGGGTTGAATCCTTCGCGAGCCGGTCGCCGTCTCGCAGACTCTTTGGCCCGGGATCACTCGCGGCAAGCGGTGGTCGCTCTTCGGTTGATTGCAGCTCCAGAACCACCGCGTACGCCCGCAGGAGTCCGGGCGGGGCGTCGTCGATGAGCGCCGCGGCGAGCAACGCGATCCGCCTGGCGACATCATCGCGAACCTCTCTCAGCACGCCGTCATCCACGAGTTGGCGAAGGACGCGATCCGGACCGCCCGGTTGTTCGATCACTCTCAGGGCTGCACGCATCCGTGGTGGCACCCTCAGGACGATGCTGCCCGGCGATCTCCAGACGTCAGTTGGGCAAATCGGGCGGGGCACGGCGTGGGCCAACGCATCGGCACGGGGCCACCACAGATCGCCTGTCGTGTTCCCCTCGGCGAGTCGCGCACCGGTTCTATGCGTCGCGGCTTGCCGACACATCGCTGCCAGAATCCGGGAGACCAGTTCGTTGACGTCGAACCCGGCGCTGGGAGAAGGGTGGTGGATGCGGGCCCGCCGAGCTGTCTCGGCGGGAACCAGCGCCTGAATTCGCTTGACCACGGGGCTGCCCAGCGACGAGCCTGCCAGCAGATCGTCCAGTTCATCTCGGGCATGCGCTTCGGGCCCGCCAGGTTCTACGCGTGCCCGTGGGGTCCACCGGTCTTCTGTCTGACTCATGACCGTCACCTCTCCGCGTCATCGGGGTCTGTCGTGGTCTGCGCGGCCGTGTTTCTCCTGTCGAACTTCTGACGAACCCGCCTCAGCCGGCCTTCGAGCGCCTTGGGGGTGAGGCCTGCCTTCTCCGCGGCCTCCTGCTGGGTGTAGCCGAGTGCGCTGTACCACAGGACCTGATGCATCTCAGGTGCCGGGATCTGCGCCATGGCACGGGAAATCTCGTCACGCACGATGACCTGGCGCTCCGGTCCCGGGGTTAGCGCGAATTGCCGTACCGGCTCCAACGCCGCGACGTCATGGGCGAGGCCCGCAGAGACGAGCGCACGCTCGAGTCGTTGCTGCCGGCATCTGTGGCGGTAGACCTTCTCGAAGGCGAACAGACATCCTCCGATGAAGTACGTACGCATCGACGCCCCCCGACGCGGATCGCACTGGCCTTCCTCGACCGCGCGGCGGAACCTCTCCACGCCCTCCCCAGCAAGGTCGTGCACGAACTCCTCAACCTCGTCCCGATCCCACGCTCGCCAGTCGAACGGATCGCGGGTGATCTTCGGGAGCGGACTCTTACCTTGGCCGGCCCGGGTCTGGTTCGCCTGCTCCCGCCGCTGGTTGACCTTTGCGAAAATCTCCCCTCGCGCCACCCACATCCCCAAGATCGGCAAGGCGTAGCGGACCAACTGCTCCGCCACTCTGTCGAATCGGTCACGGCGGCCTGCCGCCAGGTCGGCCCTCAGCAGCATCACGATCTTGTGATCGTTCTCCAGTCTCGCCTGCCGCGCCTCGTCACTCTCGGGCTCAACATCTTCCGCAAGCTGTCTCTCGGCGTCCGCAACGAACTCGCTGTCGATCGGTGACGCCAGTTCCTCGGCGGCCGGTTCGTCGTCCCTGCCGCCTGCGTCGTCTTCCCACGTCGTCACCGCTGGACCGCAGGAGTCACCGTCGTGGCAGGCGCCGCCTGGGTCGGGCTGTTCGTGGGCCATCGACATACCCGCTCCCCTCGAGGGGTTGGAGGACCGCAGGGACAGCCACGGTCCGGGGGACATGATTGAGGGTGTACGCACCTGCTCTATGCAGCCCGCGGCGATTTTCCCCCGCTCTGTTGAGAAAAATCTTCCTAACGCCCCAAACGAGGGTTATGCCGATGTGGCCGCCTATGTCCTGAGCGACATCGCCGTACTGATGTGACTCAAGAGACAGAAGGGAACCACATGGCAAGCCATCTCGACGCCGTGCCGCCCCCGCCCCGCTGCGACGCTCGCTTCGACCACATCACCGTGTTCATCGGAGGCACCAGTGCTGTCTGAACGCACCCTCCTCACCTTCCTGTGCGCAATCATCGCCATGGCGATCACCACGGGCCTGATGCTCGCCGACAAAGCCACGTGGCCGAACGCTCTCATCGTGGGGCTGGGAGCGGGAGGTGGCACCCTGATCGGCGTCTCCAGCCTGATCGACAAGAGCAAGCGTCCATGAGCCACTCATGGAGTCGCGTCAGCCCGGCGACAGTCCGAAATCAGAGCAGTCGGCGATCGAAAACGCCATGAACGGGTGCTACGCCCGCCCGTTCCTTACCGCAACGCTGAGGAACATCCCCATCATGGCCATCCCCCTCTCCGATCAGGACCAACTCACGCTCCGCCTCGCCGGCTGGGGCGCCGTCTCGCTGATGTCGGCCGCCGGCGCTGCCAGGCTCGGCCCACAAGGCCGCCACCAACGGCTCCATCGCCCTGGCTTCCGCCACCGGTCTGAGCGGCACGTCCTGGTCAAGGCTCCCAAGAGCCTGACAGGCAAGACCGTCGCCACGCTCGCCGACCAGGTGCTGCCTGCCCTGACCACCTCCATCAACCTGCGCAAGCAGCAGGCTCCGGAGGAGGCCGACAACTTCCGCCGCCCTGTCACCGTCGCCGTCGAGTCCCAGAAGGCGAGCCCAGCCCGACCGTGACCGACATAGCCCGTAAGATCACTGAGGCCCTCGACACCGCCTGATGGCCGGCCAACCCCGCGCCACTCCAGAATGCCACGGGGTCCCCTCCGAACCCCGTGGCATTCCCCAATCCCGACCCGGCCGACTCAGGAACGCGACAGCTTGGTTGCCCACGTCGCGGTCGGCACACAAACAGGCTGTCCAACGGCACCATCAGAGTGCTCAACTGCAGCAGCTGGGTCTCGACCGGCATTTGTCCTTCGCGGAGGGCGCCGACCGGAGGATTTGCCGACGTCCCCTCGCCCGGGCCCTTGGTCGTGCACTCTTGTATGAATCTTTCTCCGCACCCGCCTCGTGAACTCAGCCGCTCACCAAGGACGCCAAATGGCCGATACGCCGGACTACGCGCAGGTTCAGCTCAACCGTCGTTCCAAGCGTTCCCGCCGCAGCACGCTTACCGCAGCGGTCGCGAGCGGAGTAGCCGTCGCGGCAATCGTCACAGTCACAACGTACGTTCTGTCCAAGCCGGAAACCTCCTCAGCCAGCAGTGGAACCGCTTCCGTCAGCTCGGCGCCTGAACCCATCGAGAAACTGTGGCCTACAGCAGTGCACGAACCCCGACGGCAGGAAGGTCCGGCCGCGACTGATGGTGGATGCCACCAAGGTTCTCCTGACCGCCGAAGGCGGCTTCGAGAAGGCGAACGGGCTCTACACCTACGACGTGAACAGCGGCGAGATGGCCAAACTCGCCGACATCACCCTCCCGGCCGGCACCACCCTCTTCCCCGACGGCTTCACCGCAGGCCAAGGCCGGATCGCCTGGTGGACCGCCCGCGGCGCCGACGACAAACGAACCGCCGACATCTGGACCGTCCCGACGACCGGCGGCAAACCGCAGCTCGTCACCTCCGCTCCCCTGCCGCCCGCCTCATCGGCTGGCTTAGTCACGGGAATCGCCGTCACCCGTGGCCGTCTCGCCTGGTCAGCTGGGAACGAGGGCGTCTTCACCGTCGACGTCAACGGCGGGCAACCGCAGCGCGTAGAAGGCACGCAGGGACAGCACATCCTGAACTGGCCCTGGGTCGGATCACCCGGGACGTTCGGCGGCAACGAAGCCCCCTTCCAGTCCGTCATGAACATCGAGACCGGCGAGAAGCGCGCCCAGACCGGCTTGCAGTCAGGCAGCCCTGTGGCCTGCGGCATCACGCTCTGCGTCACGCACCCCGCCCGATCCGCGATGGCACGGGTCCAGGGCCGGGACGGACGAGCACGACACGAGATGGATATGACGGGAGTCGCGCCGCAGCCTCTCCAGCGGGACCGCTTCCTGTCCGCCCAACTGCCGGATCGCGCGCTGGTGCACGACGTGCAGTCAGGGGTGTCCGCCGAGATCCGCGGCATCGACACCCGGACCCGCTACCGCGCCCCGGCCGGCGGCAACATCGCCCTCTTCGGCCGCGGCGACAAGTTCGTGGTCGTCGACCTCACCGCTGTTCATTGACCGCTCGTCCAGAAGCCTGATCGTCGCTTTCCACATGACGCCAGAACGTCAGAACCCCTGCCCTCATGAACGAGCGGCCCCGACTTCATGACAGGCCGGCCACCAGCGCCTTGGTCTCTCGGCGGGTCTTATGCATGCCTGCACATTTGCAGGAGGCGACCGACTCCTCCGTGTGGGTGCCGACGACCGCTCTTGAGGACTGAACTTCATGTCCGTGTGCCGTCGCGGTAGAGCGACCTGTCGTGCGATCAGCCGATTGCGCACAACCTGTTGAACTCCGCGACGTCCGTATTGATGTCCGCGATCACCTGGTTGGGGTCGCCGCCGGTCATGCCCGTCAGGCGGAAGCTCAGTTCCTGGAACTCCGCGGCCAGTCGCCTGATCTTCACCCCCACCGCTCCCTGCGCGTTGAGTCCCGCGCCCATCAAGTCGCTGTACGTCTGCTGAGCCGCGGCCGCCTGGCCGCGGCGGCTGGTTCCGGCATTCCTGGTGTAGGCGGTCAGGGCCGCCGCCGTCTCGTCACAGCCGACAGACCGGACCTCCGGCACCGCTGGAGGGGATTTCTGGACCGCTCGCGTGCGGCTCGGTGATTGGGACGTGCTGGGCTCAGGCGATGAATCCACTGGCGATGGTGGGTGGCGAGTGACGACCCGACCCGGCGAGGACGGCGGCGGGGACGGACTGGAAACCACTGTGCCGGGCGGGGTCTTGGGTGGCATCAGGTAAGCCAAGAGCGCGACCACGGCTGCGATCGAACCAGCCAGAGCGCTCACTGCCGTCCAGTTCAGGCGCGAGCCCGTTCCCCCGCCGCCCGCCCCCGCTGATCCGCTTCCGGTCATGTTCCGATGGTGGCCGAGCCGCCGAACTCGGTCCAGGAGACTCCTGCAGCTGTTCTTGATCCGCAGACAGCACCGACGCCGGCTGCGCTCCGACCACGGACGATCCCGACCGGACGGCCACGATCCCGCTGCCCCTTCCCTACCGAAGGGCCAGCGCCGCTGACCGGGACGACGCCGCCTCGGGGTTCGTCCCGGCGTAGGTGCGGTGTGGGGGAGTTGTCGTTGTTGACATTCGCTGCATGGGCGACAAAATACACATATGAACAGTTCTTCAGCTGAGAATGTGTTGATGGTGGACGGCTGCGCCGTCAAGGTCGTGGATGCCGACCGGGTGTCCGCGGTGTGCGAGCGGATGCCCGCTGCCGAGGACCTCACGGACACGGCGGACATCTTCGGCCTGCTGTCCGACCCCAACCGACTGAAGTTGCTGGTCGCCCTGCTGGACGGCGAGCTGTGCGTGTGCGACCTGGCGGCGGTGACCGGGCAGAGCGAGTCGGCGGTCTCCCACGCGCTGCGACTGCTGCGCGCCCATCGCATCGTGGCCGCCCGCCGCTCGGGCCGGATGGCCTACTACCGGCTGGAGGATCCGCACGTGCGGATGCTGCTGGACCTGGCGCTGGCCCACACCGAGCACACCGAGGCCATCCACCCGGAACGGGAGGGCGAACGCTGATGGGTCACGGGCATGGGCACGGGCACGCCGGGGCCCGGCACCGCTGGCGGCTGGCGGTCTCGTTCGTGCTGATCGGCGGATTCTTCCTGGTCGAGCTGGTCTACGGACTGATCTCCGGGTCGCTGGCCCTGATGTCGGACGCCGGGCACATGGCCGCCGACGTCGTCACGCTCGGCGCGGCGCTGGTCGCCACCAGGATCGCCGCCCGCCCCGACACCACCGGCCGGCGCAGCTACGGCTCCTACCGAGCCGAGGTGTTCGCCTCGCTGCTGGCCGTGGTCCTCATGCTGGCCGTCGCCGTCTACGTGGTCGTCGAGGCGATCGGCAGGATCGGCGGCTCGTCCGAGGTGTCCTCCGGGCCGATGCTCGTGGTGGGTGCGCTCGGGCTGGTGGTCAACCTGATCGCGCTGTTCCTGCTGCGGTCCGGCGCCAGTGAGAGTCTCAACGTCAAGGGCGCGTACCTGGAGGTGGTGGCCGACACGGCGGGTTCGGTCGGCGTCATCGCGGCGGGGTGGCTGATCACGGCGACCGGCCAGGTGTTCTGGGACACGGTCATCGCGCTGGCCATCGGCGTGTTCGTCGCCGTGCGCGCGATCTCGCTCGGCCGGCAGGTGTTCGCGGTGCTCGGCCAGCACGTGCCCGAGGGCATGGACGCCTCCGTCGTGGCGGCCGACCTGGCGGCCATCGAGGGCGTGCGCGACGTGCACGACCTGCACCTGTGGACGCTGACCTCCGGCATGAACGTCGCCACCGCCCACCTCGTCACGGGCGACCAGAGCGACAACCACGCCGTCCTCGATCAGGCCCGCGACCTGCTGCGCACCCGTCATGGGGTCGCGCACGCGACCTTGCAGGTGGAGCCGGACGGACACACCGGCTGCGACGAGATCGGCTGGTAGCCGTGAGCCTCACGCCGACGGCTCCCCGATCCCGCCGCTGCAGGACGCGCCCGGCTCGGGCGTCCCGGGGCCGTTGACGTTGGCGCGCGGGAACGCCGTCAGCCGCGGGTCGTCGGCGCTGTCGAGCTTCAGCTGCTTGCCCCACGCGCTGAGCACGACCGGCGCGGACAGCCCCGTGTACCGCGACAGCACGACGAAGTCGCGTCCCTGGGCCTGCTTGTACAGGGTCTCCAGTTGCTCCTTCGGCAGCCCCGGCCGGACGGCGATCCAGACGGCTCCGTGCTCCTGGCTGTGGACGACGTTCTCGTTGCGCAGGGGCTTGCTGTAGATGCCGCAGTTCTGCCGCTCCGGCGCATGGTCGCCGCCGACCGGCGGGGCCTGCGGGTAGCTGACGACCTTGTCGGTGTGGTTGCGACTGCTCACGTCGATCGTCTGGACCGCGACCGGCGAACGTCCGGCCCGGTCGTCCAGGACGAACGCCGTGATCGCGCTGCTCGGCCTGCAGCGCGGAGAGCCGCTCCCTGCGCGCGCCCTCGGCGTTCTTGTCCATCCGCCACCTCCGACCTACGCTCTTCTACGATCCGTAGAACTTCTACAGTGCGTAGAATTTGGCCGCCGTAAGCGGACGTCTTCGACAGGCGCCGTGGTCGTGCTCACGGCCCTCGGCTCGCCGCCGCGAGTCGGGTTGCGCTCGTCAGGGTCGGATGCGCCGGTTCGGGCGGTGATGTTCGACAACTTGTAGAAATGAATGTCGGCGACTCATGCCCGCCCGACCTGGATCGATAAGGCCGCCATGAGGAGGAGGCTCGGTTCCGGGATCAAGGGCTTAGCCGGGTCTTACGCCGGAGTTGGCACCGTGAGGCAGCAGAACTTGAGGGAGATGACAGATGAACGCGCACGAGCCTCACGAGCAGGACCCTGGAGCGCAGGGCAACGGCGGGTGGAGCCAGTTCGGCACCACGCCACCGACCGTCGGAGGCTTCCCCCGCCGTGACCCGATCGTCACGGAGCAGCCGCCGCCCCCGCCTCCGCCGGCGCCGACCTTGAAGGCACGTTTCACCGCCGGCCAGAAGGCGGTGGCCGGGCTCGCACTGGCGGCCATGGCGATCGTCGGCGGGGTGGTCGGCGCCGTCGCGGCGACCTCCTTCCAGCCCGCGCCCGTCGCCACCACCAGCCACGTTCCCAGTCCCGTCCTCAAGCCGGCCTCCGGGTCGCTCACCGTGGCGGACGTCGCGGCCAAGGTGCAGCCGACCGTCGTGATGATCCAGGGGCAGACCGGCGAGGGCTCAGGCGTCGTGCTGTCGGCGGACGGCCTCATCCTCACCAACAACCACGTGGTCGAGGGTGCTAGCCAGGGCGGCGGGCAGATGAGCGTGAAGTTCAGCGACGGCAAGACGGCCAAGGCGAGCATCGTCGGCACCGATCCGGCCACCGACCTGGCCGTCATCAGGGCTGCGGACGTGTCCGGGCTGACCAAGGCGACGCTCGGCGACAGCGACGCGCTCAAGGTCGGTGACGCCGTACTGGCCATCGGCAGCCCCCTCGGCCTGGACGGATCCGTGACGGCGGGCATCGTCAGCGCGCTTGACCGTACCCTCACCACCGGCCCTGACCAGCGGCAGCAGGTGCCTCCCGGCTGGGGGCAGGAGCAGAGCCGGCAAAGCGCCGGCACGACGATCGGCGGCGCCATCCAGACCGACGCCTCGATCAACCCGGGCAACTCCGGCGGCGCGCTGGTCAACGCCGCGGGCGAGCTGGTCGGCATCAACACCGCCATCGCCTCGAACGCCGCCGGCGGCGGCGTGGGCTTCGCCATCCCGGTCAACACCGCCAAGCAGGTCTCCGACCAGCTCATCGCCACCGGCAAGGTCCGTCACGCGGTCCTCGGGGTGAGCGTCACCGACGCGACCGGCGACGTGCCCGGCGCCCTGATCAGCCAGGTCATAGCGGGAAGCCCGGCGGAGAAGGCCGGACTGAAGCAAGGCGACCTGATCACGAAGATCGGCAACACGCCGGTCGACGCGGGCGAGACCGTCGTCGGACAGGTCAGAAGCTTCAAGCCGGGCCAACAGGTCAAAATCACCTACCTGAGGGACGGCCAGGCGCGCGACGTCAACGTCACCCTCCAGGAGAAGACCTGACCCGACGCCCACATGGCCATTGAACGGCCACGCCCCCGACGACGGCACCGGGATCCAGATTCGGATGACGGCATCCGTCGGATGGCGATCGGGGGCGGACGCGCCGCGCCGTCCCCGAGATCGCATCTCCGCTCGTCATGCCTACCGGCAAGAACACGGGCAGGCATCCGTATAGGCAGTGTCCGTCGGCTGTACGCCGGGATCGTCGCCGACGCCGTAGTTCGCGGTCAGGAGGCCCCGCGCCCGGGGCCCCTTGCGCCCCGTCGCGGGTCGCCATTCGTCCGCGACCGCCTGAACCGCGCTCTGGGAGAAACCGCTTTCGATCAAGCGCGGTAGTGCTCAGCGCTCCGACGCTCTGTTGACGCAGGCGGCGGGCTGCCGCGGCTGTTCTGCTGCACGCTTTCCTATATGTGGACGCCACCGAGCCGGTGCTGAGGGTGCCGTTGGAGCATCCGCGGCCCGGGTTGACGAAGTTGCAGAGTTGGATGAGTTGTGGAACCAGCTTTTGTCACGTCATGAGGGATAAGCAGGCGGTCCGCGGCTCAAAACGTCCCAAACACTGGTATGGGCAACGGCTCGCTACGAATGTACGCACTGGACTTTGATTCGGCTCGATGGATTTCCCGGCAATCGCAAATGGGTCGGTTTCCCGAAGCGATCGACTCAGTTCGGGTTATCGTCATCGGGGGCCTTGAAGCCGTACCGAGGGGATCCGGGATGCCTGGGCTTGATCGCGAGGCGATGCAGGCAGCGGTGGTGCGCATCCAGAAGTTGTCTGACGACCACTGGTGGACGCTGCACCCTTCTTGCACATTGATGGATGCCCGGGCCTGGGTGGGACCGAGCGGGAGCCGCTTTCAGCAGGCCTTGCTCAGTCGCCAGCGCGAGCTGCGTGCGATGTTGGCCCAAGCCGTCGCGGCTGCGAACGACGAGTTGGCGAGCATGTGATGAGCTACAGCGGGGTCAAGCGACCCGAGTTCGACACTCTGGTCGCCCGCCACACCGCTGCGGCGCTGCAACTGGAGGACTTGGCCGCGATGCTGCACGGCGAGCTCTCCGCGGCAGGGCTGAGCACCGAGCCGGCCCTGCGCATCCGCAGCATGGCGAAGGAAGTCAGTGCGGAGGTGGACGATCTGCGACGCCGTCAGCACATCGTCCAGGAGATGGAACGGACGAAGGTCGTCCACCGTGACTGCACACCGGACGGGACCATGATCGCCGTCCCGGATTCGACGGCCGCCGCGCAGGGGCTCCTGGATGGCACGTTGGCCGCGAACGCGGCGGTTGCCGCCGGCCGCGGGGACAAGGCGGCGCTGGCCGGGCTGCAGGGGTATGCCGACAGGGCGGACGATCCGGAGTTCGTCAAGGTTTTCCTGGCGAAGCTGGGTGTCAAGGGCATCACCGAGCTACCGGCCGTGCTGGGGCTGCAAGTGCGGGCCAACGCCATGTCCCGACGTGATCCGCGACAGGTCAAGCAGGTCGAACAGGTGATGAAGCTGCTGTCCGTGGCCCTGGCCAAGGGCACCGACCCCGCCGACAAGGCGTATATGGGACAGACGTATCTGGACCAGCTTGTGAAGGAAGGCCGTGCCGAGCACAAGGCGCTTGAGGTGACCTACGTCGGCTATCAGGCTCAAGCGCTGATCTGGCGAGCCGGCGAGGGCAAGCCACCGTTCTCGAAGCGGTTCATGGAAGTAGTGGGCCGGGACGTGGTTGTGCACCAGAAGGAGCTGTCGGATTCCCGCGGCCAGTACGCCAACAGCCTCGATCTGGCCACGGTGCTCGGCATCAGCGACTCCATGCAACCCGGCGGCCCTCGTATGGGGCAGCCGGGGGAACAGATCAAGGCCAGCGTCATCGACGATCTCTCGCAGGCCGGAAAGTACTCGTTGCCGGCGGCACAGGCGTTGCTCTTCCACACTCCGAAGGGGTGGACGAAGTCCATCATGGAGTATCTGCTCACCGACCGGCTGGACGGCTTCAACAACACACGCAACCAGGCCCCGTTCGCCGGCCTGCTGCAGAAAGCGCTCAGCGGCAAGGACAAGGAGTCATTCGAGCACGCCAACGAAGCGCTCGTGCTTCTCAAGAAGGAGCTCGACGGGGTTGTCGGACGGGGTGGCGACGGCAAACTGGAGATTCTCGACCGGAAGCAACTGGACCGGCTGTCCTTTCTCAGCGGACCGATAGGAACGGTCATGGCCGCCCATGTCGACGAGATCTTCGGAGTCTTCGACGACAAGACACCCGAGCTCAAAGACATCGACCGTGCCGAGATGGATCGCCTGCTGCTCTTCGTCGGCCGTGACGAGGCCGCCACCAAGGCGCTTGTGGGAGCGGAGGTCGAGAGAATGTTGCTGAAGGTTCAGGAGTCCTACCGGCGGGACGGCGGGGAGAACCTGAACGAGGTGCTGCTCCCCGAGGCACGCTTCATGGGACATCTGCTCGAAACTCGACGCCTGTTCCTCCTCTCGCAGGCCAAGAGCGATGAGCAGGCCAAAGAGGAAATGAAGAGCCTGATCAGCGGTGTGCTCGGTGAGGCGACCGGGCCGGTGGGCAAACTCGCCACGCGATTCGGGTTCTGGGGCGACAAGGCACACGAGAAGCTCACGCCCATGGGGTTCGACAAGCTCTCGGCATTCCTGGCCGACCGGCTGATGAAACAGGGCCTCTCCTCGGAGTCGGCCCTGCAGGAGGCGGGCAACGATCGCGAGATGGCCATGTGGATGGTCCACAAGATGGTTCTCGGCAGCAGCATCGCGAACGGCCGGTGGAGTCGCAGCGCGCTCGACGACGCCAAGGGCTCTCCCTTCGCCACGAACGGCGATCCCCCCAAACTGAAACCGCTCGACGAGATCGTCGCCGACCCGGAGACCTTCGACAAGTTCATCGAATGGGCGCGCTGGCACACCAAGGTCGAGAGCAGCACTCAGACCGTCAAGGAAGCCATGGACAACAGCGCCCTGTTCGACGTGCACAGCAATCTCGGCATCGAGCGGTACTGACATGTCCACACGCGCCACGATGGCCGCCCTCTGCACTCTTCTCGTGCTGACGCTGAGCGTCGGCTGCGCCCAGCAGAACCCCTCTCCGCCGGAGCCAACTGCCTCGCCACAGCCGGTGAGCGACTCCGGCCCCTACTGGTGCGACGTCGTCCCACAGGAAGCAATACGGACGATCAGCGGCTTGGCCATACCGTTGGAAGAGAACAAGGACGGCGTTCCCGCCACGCATGGCGCCTGCTCGCTGAGGAACGAGTACAACCGCTTCTCACTCAACTGGTCCATTCGTGATGGAGAAGGAGCGCTTGAGCTCGCCCGCGAGAACTTCGGGAAGAAACGGCTGTCCGAACTGCCGGCGGATCTCGGAAAAGGGCTGATCGCCTTCACGGGGAACAGCCCTAGGACGAAGCCGTACGTGGCGTTCATGCTGTTCCGGTGCGGCAACGACCGGCCCTGGATGGGAATGGATGTTTCGCAGGTGGCGCAAGGCCGGGATCTGGTCAAGGACTTCACCGACCTGCTCCGGATCGCCCGCGAACGCTACGGACGACTGCATGACTGCGTCCCGGCAGCGGCATAGCCTGCGCGGCGGCTGCTTCATGAACCGGACAATCAGTGGATGTCGCTGGTGTGGTGTTCTCAGTACAGTGGCGGGGTGGTGGGTGAGCAGCTGAGTGTGCGGGTGGACAGCTGGATCTGGGCGGTACGGCTCACCAAGACCCGTTCGATGGCGGCCGACGCCTGCCGGGGCGGTCACGTCCGGGTCAACGGGGTGCGGGTCAAGCCTGCGCAGGCCGTACGGGCCGGGGACGAGATCCGGCTGCGGCACGACGGGCGCGAGCGCATCGTGGTGGTCTCCCGTGCCATCACCAAGCGCGTCGGCGCCGCCGTGGCCGCCGAGTGCTACGTCGACAAGAGCCCGCCGCCTCCTCCTCGCGAGGAGACCGTGGTGGTGGCCGTCCGAGCTCGTGGCGCGGGGCGTCCCACCAAGCGCGAGCGCCGCAGCATCGACAAGCTGCTCGCGCGGCCGGTGGTGGAAGAGCGGCGGGGCGGCCGGGCACGCCCGGATTGACCAGGCAGGTCTCGCCGTACCGGATCCGTGCGGCATTCTGACACCGCGCAGTGGTGTGCTCGCGCGGATGCGGCGAGATCCGTCAGACAGTTGCTGGACGCTGGCCCGCGATCCAGCCGATGTCTGCAACGGTCGGCTCGCAATGGGCTGCCGGTCGGGTCGGCGAACCCGAAGCCTGGGCCGGCTTAGCACTGCGTCGTGCTCGCAGGGGACGGGCTGAAAATCGGTTGCCTGGGATGGCCGGGGTTCGAGAACGTGATCCCCATGAGGCTCTGACGACAGACACCCCGCTCGCCGAGAGGCCGCGACGCCGGTTCGCGTCGTGATGCCGCCTGTCCATACCGTTCTGCAGGGAAGAGAACGTCTTTGTCTCAGCAACGCCCGGCCACGGGGGCCACCGTCACCGTGTTCGCCTCCCCCACCAGCTGGATCGAGTCCGACGCCGTCGCGCAGTGCCGTCAGGTGGCCGCGCTCGACGGCATGACGCACGTCGCCGCCATGCCCGACCTGCACCCCGGCAAGGGCGCGCCCGTCGGGGCCGCCATGGCGTCGGCCGTCCTGTATCCGTTCCTGGTGGGCTCGGACATCGGGTGCGGCATCGCCGTGTTCCCGGTCAGGCTCAAGCGCGCCGTGCCCGAGAAGCTCGCCGCCCGCTTTCCCGACCTCGATCGTGCGCTGGATCCCGAACGTGATGCCGACGATCCCGCCTGGGCCGTCATGAAGGACGACATCCCCGCCGGTCACGTCGAGGGCCTCGGGACGGTCGGCCGCGGCAACCACTTCGTCGAGCTGGCCCGGATCGGGACCGTCTTCGAACCCGGCCACGCCGCCCGGCTCGGCCTCGACGCCGGTGACCTGGTCCTCGTCGTCCACAGCGGTTCACGGGGGCTGGGCGAACGGATCCTGCGCGAGCACACCGACGTCCACGGCGCGGGGCCCGCCCCTGATCCCGGCGCCTACCTGGCCAGGCACGACCAGGCCGTACGGTGGGGGTCGCTCAACCGGCGGCTGCTGGCCGCGCGGGTCGCCCACGCGCTGGGGTTCGAGCCCGCCGAGCCGATCCTCGACCAGTGCCACAACCTGGTCGAACTGCGCGACGGCGGCTACCTGCACCGCAAGGGAGCGGCGCCGGGCGACGGCCGGGACGTGCTCATCGCCGGCACCCGCGGCACCCCGTCCTACCTGGTGGCCGCCCACGCCGGTCCGGACGCCGGCCACTCCGTGGCGCACGGCGCGGGCCGCAAGATGTCGCGCGCGGACGCCCTGCGCCGCGGCCGGGCCAAGCACACCGTCGAGGAGCTGCGCCGCACGCCGATGGGGTCGGTGGTGGTGTGCGGCGACCGTCAGCTCCTCTTCGAGGAGGCGCCCACGGCCTACAAACGCATCGAGCAGGTGATCGACGACCTCGTCGACCACGGCCTGGCCACGCCCATCGCCACCACGATCCCCCTGGTCACCTACAAGACACCCGATCTCGGACCGGACTCCCGGAAGGACCGCCGCAAGCGGGGGCGGCCGTGAACGTCGTCCGCCTGCCGGCTGGGCCACCGCCCTGTGCCGGCGGGCTGATATGCCGGAGATCAGGTGGTGGATGGCCGGGAGGCGTCAGACGCCGGAAGTGCGTCCCACGCAGCGCAGGGTGTCGCCCTTCTTCACGAACGTGGCGTCCGCGAGGAGGTAGAGCTTCTTCTTGGCCGGGACCTTGACGTCGATGATGACGTCGTAGGAGAGGTCGGTGAGTGCTTTCTTCTCGTGAAGCGTCTCCCCGTGGACCTTTCTGTCCTTGCCGGGGCGTTCGACCATCAGGTTGAGGTGCACGGTCTTCAGGCGGATCGGCGCCTTGGAGTTCCATCGGTAGAAGATGTCGGAAACGCGGTGGTACCCGCCGGTCGTCCGGTACTTCATCTCGAAGTACGCCGTCTCGCCATCGCTCATCGTGCAGCTCGACCGGACGCTGTGCGCCGGGGCGGCCGTGGTGGCGGCCGTGGTGGCGTGCGCGGTGGACGTCAGCAGGGCGAGCGCCAGGCCGGCCCCGGCGAGCGTGGCCGCGGCGTTCCCGAGGATGTGCGTCATTTGCACGTCTCCCTTCGCATGGCTCGGATCTGTGGTCGAGATTGACGCCGGCGGTGTTGAGCATTTGTTGAGGATCTGTTCAGGCGGGCTGAAATGGAGGTGCCGGCCTGGGGAAGGACGGAGTCAGCGACCGATCAGGGTCGCGCCGGGGAGTGACTGCTTGACCGCCTCCGGCGTGCCCACGACGACCGTCAGTTTTTCCTGGGTCTTCTTTGCCGCCGCGTTCCCGTAAAGCTCCACCTTTCCGAGGTTTTTCGCCTTGACGGTGACGAACATCCGGGTGGGGGTGCACCACAGGGTCACGGTGCTCTCCGAACTGGTGCCGGCCATGCGTTCCTCGGGCCCGGCGAAGCCTTCATCCGTGGTGGCGACGTTGCCCTCGGACTTGGTCAGATCCTGGCTCATGTTGAAGTTCACGCTGGAGGAGCCCTGGTCGGCGAGGCCGCACACGCCCTTGCTGCTGATCCAGGGGACCATGTCGTACTTCCCGACCTGGATGCGCGCCAGCACCTTGTCCGCCCCGTCCGGCATGCCCGATTTGGAGGCCGCGGCCGGCAAGGATGCCAGCGGCCAGCGGCTCGGATCCTTGAGCAGCCAGTCCTTCGGCTCGTTCGTCGAACAGCCCGTCAGTAATAAAACCGCGAATATCAAGATTTTTCCCTGCATAGGGGGATCATCATAAGGTCGAGAATCCTCGACTTACCGCCGTTCCGTCGGCGCGGGGCAGCGCGGGCCTCCCTGGGGGCCGGCCTGAGCGGTGGGGCTACCGTGGGAGTAGGTGTCGAATCGGCGTTGGGGGTACGCATGAAGCGACGCTCCACGAAGACAGCGATGGCCGCAGGGGCATTCCTGGCCGCCATCGCCACCGCGTCTGGGGCCACTTCGGGGGCCACCGCGGCGGCCATGGCATCTCCGCCGGCGCCGTCCCCGAGCCCTGACGGAACGCAGCCCACGTGCCCAGGCATGGGGCAGATGCATCGCGTGACCAGCGAGTACGACTACCTGTCGCAGATGGTCCCGCACCACCAGGACGCCATCGCCGCGGCCCGTCAGTTGCAGCGGTCCAGCAGGCCGGAGATGCGGCAGCTCGGGCAGTCGATCGTCACGACGCAGACGGCCGAGGTCGCCAGGATGAAGGGCTGGCTGCGGCAGTGGTACCCGCAGAGCCCGGCGCCGAGCCCGAGCGGGACCACGATGCCCGACCTGTCGGGGCTCTCGGGGAATCAGCTCGACAAGGCGTTCCTGCAGCACATGATCCCGCACCACATGATGGCGATCATGATGTCGCAGCAGCTCCTGGTGCACGGCGAGGCGCTGCATCCCCAGGTCGCCGACTTCGCCCGCAAGGTGCGCGACGACCAGCGGGCCGAGGTCGCCACGATGCGGCGGTACCTGGTCCAGTGGTTCGGCGAGCAGAGCATGCCCTGCATCCCACACATGCCCGGCATGACACCCGAGCCACAGACGCCCGGTATGACACCGGAGCCACAGATGCCGGACATGACGCCAGGGCCGCACATGTCCGACATGACGCCGGAGCCGCACATGACCGACATGACGCCAGAGCCGCACCTGAGTGACATGACACCCACCACCGACACGTCCTGACGACATCCCGGCCGCTACGTCCGTGGGCCAAGGGACACGGCGGGTCAGAAGGTAGGAAACGCCCAGCTCGACAGGTGGAAGGGCGCCCGCTCCCTGCGGAAGGCGAGCGAGGCGGCGGTGACCACGCCGGGCCGCAGTTCCTCGCCCCGGCCCGTCGCGGCCAGGGACGACAGCGTGGTGCCGCCCCGGTAGGCCGCCCCCAGCTCGGCGCAGGTCAGCCGCAGGTCGGGGTGGGCCGGGGTGGGTTCGCAGGTGACGGAGTCGCCGTCGGCCCGCAGGCGGTGGCGTCCGGCGTTCCAGGGGCAGAACGGGTCCTGGACCTCCAGGACCACGTCCGGGGGTCAAGTACCGGTCGACGTCCACCAGGCGGACCCAGAGGTTATCGATCGTGGTGACGCCCCGGCCGGTCCTGGTCGCCGGTGTCCTGGCGCAGCGGGGGCGGCCGGCTCGCGGCGCGCCCCGCGAGGCGGGTCGCGGCCCGGCAGGCCGAACTCGCCGCGGCCGATGCGATGCTCGGCGTGGACGGGCCGTTCGACCGGGCCAGGCAGTCCATGCTGCGCGTACTGGTCGAGGACGCCGACTGGGACGACGCGGCGGCCGCCTGGCGGGACCTGGGGCAGCCCTACGAGCCGGGCGCTGAGCCTGTTCCACGACGCGCGGGCCGCTCCGGCGGCGGGCGACCGACCCGGCAGAACGGCCCAGCAGAACGGCCCGGCTCAGGGAAACCGCGCGGCCGGCCCGTGAGCCGGGCGCCGCGCGCCCGGTAGATCGCCCGGCTCGGACGGCCCCGACCGGCGCAGGACGGGTTCACCGAGCGCGAGCGAGAGCGCGATGTGCTCGTCCTGATCGCCGACGGGTTGGCAACCGGCAGATCGCCGCCCGGTTGCACATCTAGCCCAGCACGGCGGGCGTGCACGTCCCCACATCCTGGCGAAACCGGGCACAGCCCCCCGTACCGAGGCGGCGGCCATCGCGTTCCGCGAAGGACGGGCGGGATCCGCCACGACCACGCCGTGACCCGGGGTCGGTCAGGTCAGGTCAGGGTGTCCTCGACCTTGATCTGGCCGCCCTGGACGACCCACTTCTGGTTGGGGTGGTTCAGGCACGTCCAGAGCCGCACCACGGTGTTGTTGGCGCGGCTGTTGGTGGTGTCGAGGCAGACCTCGCGGCCGGTGCCGACGGTGTCCTCGACCTTGATCTGGCCGCCTCGGATCACCCACTTCTGGTTCGGGTGGTTCAGGCACGTCCACAGGCGCACGTTGGTGTTGTTGGCGCGGCTGTTGGTGGCGTCCAGGCAGACCTCCCGGCCGCTGCCGACGGTGTCCTCGACCTTGATCTGGCCGCCCTGGATCACCCACTTCTGGTTGGGATGGTCCAGGCACGTCCACAGCCGCACGTTGGTGTTGTCGGCGCGGCTGTTGGTGGCGTCCAGGCAGACCGGCGGGCCGGCCTGGGCGGCGTGGGCCGTCGAGGTGGGGGCGATGGCGGCGGCCACCAGGGCGACGGCGGATGCGGCCGTCAGGCGGGCGACGGGGCTGGCGGGCATGGGTTACCTCCACTGAAGCGGTGGGCGGGCGGGCGCCGGCCTCGACGGCGGGCGGGCCCGCGAGATGATCGGCCGGCTCGGGAGGCCGGCGACGACCACGAACAATGCATACAGAAAGTAATCTTCCGATTGCACAAAGTGACCTGACGAAAAGGTGACGCATCCCTGGCCGACGCCCCGAAGTTTCTCGTGCGGCCGGGAGAAGTCAGGAAGGTCGCTGCGGAGCGGCGGGGCTGGAGAGGGAACCCTCAGGGGAGAAGAACCGATCGTCCACGTGGTCGAGCGCCAGACAGGCCCCGCCCAGGGCGACGCACTCCTCGCCGAGCGTCGAGGGGCGGATGTCGGGCACGCGTACACAGTGGGGTTCGAGCGCCCGGCGCAGCGCGGGCAGCAGGACGTCGGCCGAGCGGGAGAACCCGCCGCCGAGCACGACCAGTTCGGGGTCGAGCGTCAGCACCATCGCGGCGGTGCCGAGCGCGAGATGGCGGGCATACGCGTCGACCGCGGCCCTGGCCTCCGGGTCGCCGGCCCGGGCCGCGCCGAAGACCTGCCGGGCGGCCTCCTCGGGCGAGGCGCCCTTGGCCGCCGGGCCGCTCTCCAGGAGCTCGGCCATGGTGCTCCAGCCCGTGATCTTCATGAGCCCGACCTCGCCGGTGGCCCCGCTGAACCCGTGGTGCAGGCGCCCGTCGATGATCAGCGCGGCGCCGGGCCGGCGGCCGACGTGCAGGTAGACGAGGTGCTGGACGCCCGCGGCCACCCCGAGCCGCTGCTCGGCGAGCGCGGCGAGCTTGCTGTCGTTCTCGATGGCGATCGGGCAGGCGAGCCGCTGCCCGAGGTGTCCGACGAGGTCGACGCCGGCCCAGTCGGGCAGGTCGTTGACCATGGTGACGAGCCCTTCGCGGTTGACGACGCCGGTGCTGCCCGCGGTGACGCCCCACATGTCGGACGCGCTCAGCCCGCCCGCGAGGAGCGCGGCGTCGACGGCCCGCCACACCGCCTCCAGCCGCTCCCGCTGGGCGGTGTGCCGGTCTACGGCGACTCGCCCGCTGGCCACGACCCGGCCGGCCAGGTCGGTGATCACCGCCAGCACCTTGTGCACGCCCACGTCGATGCCGAGCACGTGCCCCGCGTCGGTACGGAACCGGTAGCGCTTGGCGGGCCGGCCCATGGCGCCCGGCGCGGGCGGCACCTCGCCGATCCAGCCGCGCTGCTCCAGATCCGTGACGACGTCCACGACGGAGGCCCGCGACAGCCCGGTGCGGGCGGACAGCTCGGTGAGCGTCAGTGGCTCGCGCGCCTCGCGCAGGGCGCGGATGCTGCTCAGGGAGTTCAGCTGGCGTAGCCGCTGAAGGTCGCCGCCACTGACCTGCACGGTCACACTCCTCACTATCACTGGTCTCTGAACTATATCCCTTCGGCCCATCCCCTCTTCTAGCTGCATGTGCCCTGCGAGCAGAGGCTTGACGGCAAGGTCATTCTCGTGACTATCTATGGAGACCTTCATAAAGGAGTTTGCGAAATGACCGTGACCATAGCCATCGTCGGGGCCGGATCCCGCGGCCAGATCTACGCCAGGGCCGCCGCCGCGGACGGCCGGGCGCGCATCGTGGCAGTGGCCGACCCGGACCCGGCCCGCCGGGCCAAGGTGGCCGCCGACCACGACCTGCCGGACAGCGCCTGCTTCGCCGGATGGGACGAACTGGCCGCCGTGCCGAAGCTCGCGGACGCCGTGGTGATCGCGACCCAGGACCGGTTGCACGTCGAGCCGGCCGTGGCCTTCGCCGACCTCGGTTACGCCATCCTGCTGGAGAAGCCGATGGCCCCGACGGAGCCGGAGGCCCGCCGCATCGTCGAGGCGGTCGAGCGCAACGGCGTGCTGTTCGCGGTCTGTCACGTGCTCCGCTACACGGCCTACACCAGGGCGTTGAAGAAGCTCCTGGACAGCGGCCGGTTGGGCACGATCTCCAGCGTGCAGCACCTGGAGCCGGTGGGCTGGTGGCACATGGCCCACTCCTTCGTGCGGGGCGCCTGGCGGAACGCGGCCGAATCGGGGCCGATGCTGCTGACCAAGTCCTGCCATGACATCGACTGGTTGCTCCACATCCTCGGCGAGCAGCCGGTCGCGGTGTCGTCCTTCGGCTCGCTGACCCACTTCCGGCCGGAGAACCGGCCCGAGGGCGCGAGCACGCGGTGTGTGAGCTGCGCCGTCGAGCCCGACTGCGCCTACTCCGCCAAGCGTCTGTACCTGAGCTGCCTCGGCGACCCGCGCCGGGAGTTCTGGCCGCTCGGCGCCGTCACCTCCGACGCCACCGTGGCGGGCGTCACGCACGCGCTGGAGACCGGCCCGTACGGCCGCTGCGTCTACGACTGCGACAACGACGTGGTCGACCAGCAGGTCGTCACGCTGGAGTTCGCGAAGGGCGCGACCGTGTCGTTCACCATGACGGCGTTCACGCCGCTGGAGCACCGCAGGACCCGGATCTTCGGCACCCGCGGGTACGCCGAGGGCGACGGGCGCGAGATCAGGGTCGTCGACTTCGTGACCGGCGCCGAGGAGCTGATCGACACCGAGACGTCGGCGGGCGCGTCGCTGGCCGACGGCCACGGCGGCGGCGACGGGGGCCTCACCAAGGCGTTCATCGACGCCGTCGCCGCCGGGGACCAGGCGCCGCTGGGCGCCGGCCCGGCCGAGGCCCTGTCCGGGCACCTGGTCGTCTGGGCCGCCGAGCGCGCCCGCGAGACCCGTACCGTGCAGGCCCTGTGAACGCGACGATCCCGGCGCCCGCCCGCCGCACGCCCGGCGAGGGCCGGTTCACCTTCACCGCCACGACCCCGCTGTCCGCCGACCCGGCGCTGGCCGGGGCCGCGCAATGGCTTCGCGGGGCCCTCACCCCGGCCACCGGCCTGCCGCTCCCTGAGGGGCCGGGCGGGGTGGAGCTCCGGCTCGTCGCGGGCCTCGGGCCCGAGGAGTACCGGCTCACCGCCACGTCCGGGTCGGTGCTGATCGAGGCGACGGGCCCGGCCGGCGCCTTCTACGGGGCGCAGACGCTGCGCCAGCTCCTCGACCCCGCCGCCTTCCGGGCCGGACGCACCGGGGACAGGGCGTGGAGCATCCCCGCCGTCGAGATCGCCGACGCGCCGCAGTACGGCTGGCGCGGCTGCCTCATCGACGTGGCCAGGCACTTCCTGCCGAAGAACGACCTGCTGCGGTACATCGAACTGCTGGCCGCGCACAAGCTCAACGTCCTGCACCTGCACCTGACCGACGACCAGGGCTGGCGGCTGGAGATCAGGAAGTACCCCAGGCTCACGGAGGTCGGCGCGTGGCGGCGCGAGTCGCCGGTGGGCGCCGCGCGGCACCAGCGGTTCGACGGGCGCCCGCACGGCGGCTTCTACAGCCAGGACGACATCCGCGAGATCGTCTCCTACGCCGCCGACCGGTTCGTCACGATCGTGCCGGAGATCGACCTGCCCGGCCACACGCAGGCCGCCATAGCCGCCTACCCCGAGCTCGGCAACCTCGACGAGCGCCTGCCGGTCCGCACCGAGTGGGGGGTCGGCGAGAACGTGCTCAACGTCGCCGACGCCACGATCGCCTTCTTCACCGACGTCCTGGACGAGGTCCTGGAGCTCTTCCCCGGCCGGTACGTCTGCGTCGGCGGCGACGAGGTGCCGAAGACCCAGTGGAACGAGAGCGTCCCGGCCAAGGAGCGCATCCGCGAGCTCGGCCTGCACGACGCCGACGAGCTGCAGAGCTGGCTCATGCGCCACTTCACCGACTACCTGCTGGCCCGCGGGCGCAGCCCGCTCGGCTGGGACGAGCTCCTGGAAGGCGGCCTGCCGCCCGGCGTCACCGTCGCGGCCTGGCGCGGCGACAAGTGCGCGGTGCTGGCCGTGCGGGCCGGTCACGACGTGGTCGTCTCGCCGTTCAGCGAGACGTACCTGGACTTCCGCCAGGCCGACGGCGACCAGGAGCCGGTGCCGATCGGCAGCGTGACGTCCCTGCGCGCGGTCCACGCCTTCGACCCCGTCCCCGGCGGCCTCGGCGACGAGGAGCGCGGCAGGATCCTCGGCGCGCAGGCCGCTCTGTGGACCGAGCACATCGACTCCCCCCGGCTGCTCGACTACATGGCCTTCCCGCGGCTGGCCGCCTTCGCCGAGGCGATGTGGAGCGGCGCGCGCGACTTCGAGGACTTCCTGGCGCGGCTCGCCGTGCACGAAAGACGCCTCGACGCGCTGGGCGTGGAGTACCGGCCGGCGGGCGGGCCGCACCCCTGGCAGCGCCGTCCCGACGCCCCCGGTCATCCCCGGACCAGGGCGGAGATCGACGCCCAGCTCGCCCGCTGGACGTCCAGCCTGCGGCTCTGAACCCCCTCCCCGTCGTGGGACCAGGCCGAACGCGCTGCTACCTCAACCCGGAATGCCTGCAAAGAGGGACGGTGTCATTCGTGGTTGATCATTTGCTATGTCGATCGAGCTGTTCACAAGTGCGCATGGTTACCTTCAGTATTCGTGAAGATACGATCTGGCCCCGCGGGGCCGGGAAACAGCTCATCGGGCCCTAAACGTGCGGCCATTTCCACCATGCTCCTTCTGAGCGCGGTGTCGGTCGCGCTGCAACCTGCCCGTCCAGCGGCGGCGCAACCGGTTCCGCTGGTCGAGGAGGACTTCACCGGGGCCACCGCGATCCCGCAGTTCATCGGCGTGGGATCGGCCTGCCTGACCGGCGCGCCGTCGGCTCCGCCCGCCGGGCCCGGCGACCATCCGCTCGGGGGCTGCCCCGCCAACGCGGCGGGTCCCGTCCCGCCGACCGGAGGAGCGCCGTACGGCTATCTCCAGCTCACCAGCGCCGACCTGGACCAGACGGCGGCCGCCCTCTACAACGAGCCGATCCCGGCCGAAGAGGGCCTGGACGTGACGTTCGAGCAGTGGCAGTACGGCAACACCACGGCGGTGCCCGCGGACGGCATCTCCTTCTTCCTGATCAACGGGGAAGCCTCGCTGGACCGTCCGGGCGCGTTCGGCGGCAGCCTCGGCTACGCCCAGAAGCTGCCCGACGACGACCCGGCGAACCCGTTCGAGCCGGGGGTCAACCAGGGCTACATCGGCGTCGGCCTGGACGTCCTCGGCAACTACTTCGGGGACTGGGAGCAGCGCGGCCGCACCTGCGCCGAGCGCTCACCGGCCGGCACCGGGTTCCGCGTCCCGGCTCCCGGGCCGAACATGGTGACGGTGCGCGGGCCCGGCAACGGCACCGCGGGCTACTGCTTCCTGACCGCCACCACCAGCAACTTCACCACGACGGGGCCGTGGCCCTCGACGCTGCCGGGCCAGTTGCAGGGCCCCACGATGTCGGTGCCCAACGACCCGCGGGCGGCCCAGGCCGTGCTGGAGGAGTCGAAGCGCACGGTCAACGTCCGGATCACGCCGGCGCCGAACCCCGAGATCACCGTCTCGATCGACTTCAACGACGGCAACGGGATGCAGGAGGTGCTGTCGCTGCCCGCGCCGCAGCCGGTCCCGGCGACCTACAAGTTCGGGTTCGGTGCGTCCACCGGCCTGTTCAGCGATGTGCACCTGATCCGGAACGTGGTCGTCCGTCCGGTGGCCGAGCGGCCTGAGCTGTCGCTCAGGAAGCGCGTCGCCGAGGATGCCGACCTGCCCGACCCGGTGCCGGTGGGCACGGAGGTGCCCTACGAGTACGTGGTCACCAACACCGGCAACATGAACATCGCCGACCTGATGGTGGACGACGACGTCGTCGAAGAGGTCACCTGCCCGCAGACCACCTTGAACGTGGGCGAGCGGGTCATCTGCCGCGGCTCGTACACGGTCACGGAGGAGGACGCCGAGCGCGGCTCGGTCACCAACGTCGCCACCGCGATGGGCCGGGCCGACGGCAACGAGGTCACCTCGCCGCCGTCCGAGGTCACCATCGGCGTCACGGACGAGCGCGGGATGCTGGAGCTGGACAAGCGCGTCGACGACTCCCGCACGTACCGCCCCGGCGACCGGGTCACCTACCGCTACGTCGTGCGGAACACGTTCCGGGAGACCGTGACGGACCTGCGGATCGACGACAACCGGGTGTCGGACATCGTCTGCGAGACCACCACCCTGGAGCCCGGCGAGTCCACGCTCTGCACGGGCACCTACACGGTCACCGAAGAGGACGCCGCCCACGGCTCGGTCACCAACACCGCCACCGCGGTGGGCATGATCGACGACACGGAGGTGAGCTCGCCGCCGTCGGAGGCGACCATCGACGTCATGGGCGAGCGCGGGACGCTCCTGCTGGAGAAGACCGTGGACGACACCCGCACGTACCGGCCGGGCGAGCGGGTCACCTACCGCTACGAGGTCAGGAACAACTCCGACGAGACGGTGGAGAACCTCCGGATCAACGACAACCGGGTGACGAACATCGTCTGCCGGACCACCACTCTGGAGCCCGGCGAGACCACCACGTGCACGGGCGTCTTCGTCGTGCCGAGCCGTCCCGGCGGCAACAAGGACTGCCGGAAGGGCTGCCGCTTCACCATCACCAACACCGCCGTGGCGCGGGCGGACGGCCTGACCTCCGCTCCGGCGACGGCGACCATCCGGGTCGTGCAGAAGTCGCAGCACCCGCGGCCGCCGTGCCGGCCGGGCAAGAAGAACCACCACTGCCGTCCCGGCAAGAAGCCGCACCACCACCACGGCCACGGCCGTCACCACGGTCACGACCACGGTCACGACCACGGGTACGACCACAGGTACGACCACGGCTACGACCACCAGTGCCCGCCCGGCAAGATGCCGTACGACGGCAAGACCGCCGAATCGGGATGCGTCCCGGAGCACGCGGACAAGGACGAGCGGGACATGGGCCACTCCATGGACGAGTCCTACGAGCCTCGGCCTGAGGACATGACGGACGACCCGTACATGGAACGTTCCTACCGGGAGACGGGCGACATGCCGATGCCCTGGGAAACCTCCATGTAGGTAGCCCTCTTCCCATCCGCGTCAACCTGATGGTCCCTCCCCGCGGGGAGGGACCATCGTGCTGCCCGCCCCCGGACGCTCACCCCCAGGCGCCGACCCGCTTGAGGAAGACGACGCCGTCGATCGCGCCCAGGTGGGACGGCTCCAGCGGGAAGTAGGCGAAATCCTGGGACACGCGCTTCGCCGGGCCGGCGACGGCCTCGGCCAGGCGGCGGGCGTCGATCACCGAGTGCTCCCACGGGAGCGCGGACAACGCGCCCTCGACGGTGTCCTCCGGCGGGGCGTCGTCGCCGGTCGTGCCGAAGGCGGAGGCCAGGTAGGCGTACCGGTCGCCCAGGCGGGCGGCGGCGATCGCCCCCGCGCTCCACCACTCCAGCCGCTGGTCGCCGAACGACATGACCGTCCTGTCGCGCTGGAGGTGCAGGTTGGAGGAGAAGACCAGGGCCGGGCCGTGCTCGGCGACGGCACGCAGGTTGGCCGCCATCATCGCGTCCCGCAGGGCCGACAGCCGGGTCCAGCGCGCCGGGGAGGCGTCGGCCATCCAGTGGTGGTAGCGCAGCAGGCCGGTGGCGGTGCGCGCGTACAGGTGCGCGCGTTCCCTGTCCCGGGCGCCGAGCTGCGGCGACTGCGTGTCGAGCAGCGCCGCCAGGTCGTCGGCGATCACCCGGAGCCGCTGGGCGTCGGCGGACTGGCCGATCGACTTCGCCGGGTCCATGGCCGTGGCCTCGTCGGACCACCGGTCGTCCTGGCCGAGCAGCGCGTCGAGGGTGTCCCTGGTCACCACCGCGGCGGGGAGCGGGCCGTCGAGCAGGTCGTACAGGCCGGTGAGCGCCTCGCGCGGGCTCGCCGCCCAGTACTCCAGCGGGCCGTCGACCCCGAAGAAGCGCAGCTTCTCGTCGTGCTCCTCGTTGTGGGCGCGCATCCATCGGACGAGCTCGCGGTTGGCCGGCAGGGCGCCGAAACCGTGGCTGAAGCCGCGGTCCATGACGTCGTCGAGGGTGCCGGCGCCGGTCGTGACGTAGTCGTCCACCAGGAGGCCCTTGAGGCAGTCGCTCTCGATGGCGAACGACCGGTAGCCCTCGTTCTCGACGAGGTGCCGGAAGATCTCGTTGCGCAGCTCGCCCAGTTCCCCCACGAAGTGCCGGGCCTCACCGAGGCCGAGCAGCAGCGGCCTGGCGGGAAGCGTCCCCAGGAACGCCGAGAGACCCGCGCCATCGACCGGCCAGGCGATGTCCTTCATATCCATGCCTTCAACGCTATCGTTGAACTTTCGGTGTAGCCTTTGCCGCCGAATCCCTCACTGATCTCCCGCAAACCTTCAACCGGCGCTCCACGCTTTGAACGGTTTGTTCAAAACAAGCTGTTGACATCAAAAGGTTCCCGCGACATCGTTGCCTGCATGTCCATCGATCACCCCTTCTCCCCGCCGGACCCCGAGCAGGCGCGCGCCCGGCGGGTGCACGCGTCCCTGTTCCGGATCGCCGAGCGGCACGCGGCCACCGGCGAGCAGCGGCTCAGGCAGGCCCACCCGTCGGTCATCGGGCCGCACGAGGCCGTCCGGCTGGTGTCGTTCCTGCTCAGCGGGGCCGCGCAGCTCGACGACGGCGAGCCGGAGGTCGACCAGGCCGACATCACGGCGGCGTTGAGCCTCGTCCCGCTGGTTCGCGGAGAGCTCGACGCGCTGGAGGCCGGGCTGCTGGCGATGGCCCGGGGGCGCGGCATGACCTGGCAGGAGATCGCCTTCGGGCTCGGCCTGGGCACCGCGCAGGCCGCCCGGCAGCGCCACGAACGGCTCGCCGAACGGTCGGCGACGACCCTCGACTAGGCCGCCGGCCAGGGGGTCAGGCGCGGCGCGGGCGGTTCCACCAGAGGGAGAGCGACAGCGCCGCGACCACCAGCAGGGCGCCGGCCCCGGCGAAGGCGGCGGCCGTGTCCACCCGTTCGCGGACGACCGTGAAGGTGCCGGGAAGGGCGTCGAGGGCGGTCGCGAGCTGGTCGGCGTTCTCGGCCCGGTGGTAGGAGCCGCCGGTCGTCCGGGCGATCTGCCGGAGCGCCGGCTCGTCGATGACCCGGGGGTTGCGGCCCCGGTCGAAGCCGCCGCCGGACCCGCCGCCCCAGTTGCCGAAGCCGCGGCCGTCGAACTGGGAGTTGTCGCACACCATCGGGACCACGTTCGTGGTGCCGAAGCCGATGGTGAACACGCGTACGCGGCGCAACGCCGCCTCCTGGGCGGCCCGCTGCGGGTCGACGCCCTGGGTGTTGGCGCCGTCGGTGAGCACGACGATCGCGGCGCCGGCGTACCCGGAGGTCGCGGCGGGCGGCGTGGCGGCGGTGGCGGCGACCGAGGGGTCCACCTCGGCGATCGCGTCGATCGAGGTCAGCATGGCCTGGCCGATCGCGGTGCCGCGGGCGACGGTGAGCCCGTCCAGGGCCTCGATCAGGGCGTCGGTGTCGTCGGTGGGCGGGACGAGCAGGCCCGCGGTGCCGGCGAAGGTGACCAGGCCGATGCGCGGCCCGCCGCGCTGCGACTCGATGAAGCCGGCGGCGGCCTTCCTGGCGGCGGTGAGGCGGTTGGGATCGACGTCGGTGGAGCACATGGAGCCGGAGGTGTCGAGCGCGAGCAGGATCGTCGCCGACCGCATCGGCACCGGCACCGACGCCTGCGGCCGCGCCGCCCCCGCCGCGAGCAGCGCCAGCCCGGCGACGAAGAGCGCCACGGGGATGCGCCGCGTCCAGCGCGTACGCCCGGGAAGGGCGGCCCGTACGAGCGCGATCGAGGTGACGCGCACGACCACCCGCCGCCGCCGGCGGCCCGCCCACCAGCGGATCGCGAAGATCAACGGGATGACCAGCGCGGACAGCAGCGCCCACGGCCAGGACAACGACATTCAGATCACCCGCCCCGACCGGAACACGGTGACCGCCGCGCCCGCGGCGAGCAGCACGAGGGCGAGCCCGATCAGCCCGCCGGCGAGCGGCAGCGGCTCGTCGGAGACCGTGAGCCGCAGGTCGATCGCGTCGGCGACGTCGTCGAGCCGCGCGGCGTCGGCGGCCGGGTGGTAGGCGCCGCCGGTGGTCCGCGCGATCGTGGTGAGGGTGTCCTCGTCGAGCGAGGTCTGCAGGTGGTAGCCGTCGACCTGCACCGCCGCCCCGGCCGCGGTGCCGACCCCCACGGTGTGGACGCGCACGCCCGCCTTCTGGGCCGCGGCGGCGGCCCGTCCGACGTCGCCGCCCTGGTTCTGGCCGTCGGAGAACATCACGATCGTGGCCGACGGCCAGTAGCCGAGGTCGGGCGGCGTCCCGTCGCGGCCGATGACCACCTGCCTGCCGGTGATGGCCGTCAGCGAGGCCGTGATGGCCGCCGCGAGCGAGGTGCCGCCGGTGATCCTCAGGCGGTCGATGGCCCTGAGCGCGACGGAGTGGTCGGCGTCGGGCCGGGCGGTGGTGAGCGCGCCGCGTTCGAACGCGACGACCCCGATGTCCACGCTGTCGGGCTGCGCCGCCACGAACGCGCGGGCCGCCCGCTGCGCGGCGGCCAGCCTGGTCGGCGCGACGTCGCCGGCGCCCATGCTGTTGGAGACGTCGACGGCGAGGATGACCGTGCCCGCGGTCCGCGGCACCGGCAGCATCGCCGCCGGTCCCGCGGCGGCGACCGCGAGCACGCCGACCCCGGCGATCGTCAGGCCGGTCCCGAGGTACGCGCCGCGCCCGCCCGGCCCGGCGACCCCGGCCGCGGCCAGCGCCGACCTCCGGCGGCGGGCCGAGACGACGACCGCCCAGGCCAGCGCCGCCGTCACGAGCAGCCCCACGGCCAGCACCAGCGGGGACGACAGCGTCAACCGATCCCCGGCGACCCCGCTCACGGCGACCGACCGGAAACGGGGACCGACCCCGATCATGGCGACCGATCGGAGACCCGGACCGACCCCGTTCATGGCGGCCGACCGTAGACCCGGACCGACCCCGATCACGGCGACCACTCCCCGCGCGGTCCCGAACCCGCTCGTGACGACCGCTTTCCCGTGCGGGCCGTGATCTCGACGAGCGTGTCGGTCAGGTCGTGGTCGGTGGCGACGCGGTGGACCGGCACCCCCGCCCGGCGCATGCCCGCCGCGAGCCGGGCGTCGCGGGCGTCCACGGCCTCGCGGAAGCGGACCCGCAGCAGCGGGTCGGCGGAGTCGACGACGAGCTGCTCGCCGGTCTCGGCGTCCTCGACCACGATCAGCCCGGCCTCGGGCAGCGCGTCGTCGGCCGCGTCCACGACGCGCAGGGCGACGACCTCGTGCCGCCGGGCCAGGCGCTGGAGCGAGCGTTCCCAGTCGCCCTCGCCGATGAAGTCCGACAGGACGACGACGAGCGCGCGGCGGCGCGCCAGCCGTCCGGCCGCGTCGAGCATCAGGGCCAGGTCGGTGGTGGCGCCGGCGCGCGGGCCGGCGGTGCGCTCCAGCTCGGCGCCGATCCGCAGCGCGTGCCGCCGGGACGTGCCCGGCGGCACGACCCGAACCACCCCGGTGTCGAACAGCAGCGCCCCGACCCGGTCGCCGCCCCGCCCGAACAGCCGGGCGAGGACGAGCGCCAGCTCGGCCAGGACGTCGTGCTTGCCGCGCCCCGGCCGCCCGGCCGTCATCGAGGCCGACCGGTCGAGCACCAGCCACACCGTCAGCTCGCGGTCCTCGGTGAACACGCGCAGATGGGGCTCGTCCAGGCGGGCGGTGACGTTCCAGTCGATGTGCCGGGCGTCGTCGCCGTCGGCGTAGCGGCGCAGGCCGGTGAAGTCGACGCCGGAGCCGCGGTGCGCGGTGCGGTGGGCGCCCTGGAGGCGGCCGTCCAGCCTGCGGACGACCTTCCACTCCAGGCGGAGCAGGAGTCTTTCGGGGGCGGTGGCCATGACGGCTCAGCGGTTCCGCAGGACGACGTCGGGCGTCCGGACGGCCCCGAGCACCCTGCTGATGATCGTGTCGGCGTCGACGTCGTCCGCCAGGGCCTCGTAGGACAGCACGAGACGGTGGCGCAGCACGTCGAGCGCGAGTTCGGACAGGTCGTCCGGCAGGACGTAGTCGCGACCGCGCAGGAACGCCAGCGCGCGGGCGCCCGTGACGAGCGCGATGGACGCGCGCGGGCTGGCCCCGTACGTGACGTACCGCTCCAGCTCCCCCAGCCCGGCCGTGCCCGGCGAGCGGGTCACGGCGACCACGCGGACGGCGTAGTCGACGATCGACGGATCGACGTACACCTGCCGGGCGCGGGCCCGCATCTCCATCAGCTCGGCGGTCGTGACCGTCGGCTGCGGCGGGTCCGGCGGGCGCAGCGCGCGCTCGACGATCGCCTGCTCCTCGTTCCGGGCGGGATAGCCGACGACCACCTTCATCATGAACCGGTCCACCTGCGCCTCGGGCAGCGGGTACGTGCCTTCGGACTCGATCGGGTTCTCCGTCGCCATCACCAGGAACGGCTCCGGCACCTGGAACGTCTCGCGGCCGATCGTCACCTGGTGCTCCTGCATCACCTCCAGCAGGGCGCTCTGCACCTTGGCGGGGGCGCGGTTGATCTCGTCGGCGAGCAGCAGGTTCGTGAACACCGGGCCGAGCTCCGTCCGGAACTCGCCGGAGTGCTGGTGGTAGACCCGCGTGCCGACGAGGTCGGCGGGGACCAGGTCGGGGGTGAACTGCACGCGCTGGAAGCCGCCGGTGATCGCCGCGGCCAGCGACCGGACGGCCAGGGTCTTGGCCAGGCCCGGCACGCCTTCCACCAGCAGGTGACCGTCGGCGATCAGCGCGACGGCCATGCGTTCGAGCAGCACGTCCTGACCGACGATGGTGCGTTTGACCTCGAAGAGGACCTGTTCGAGCGGATGAGCCTGGGCCGGGGGCATGATGTCCCTTCTGTAGGCGCTTCGGGGGGTGCCGGTCAGATCTGGGGTCCGTCGCCCGGCGGGCCGTCGCCGTCGTCGCCGCCCAGGGCCGCGCCGATCGGCACCGCGAACGCGATGCCGGCGAACGCGTCGTCGCCCCCGGGGTCGGCGATCGAGACGACGATCCCGACGACCAGCCCGCGGGCGTCCAGCAGGGGGCCGCCGGAGCTGCCCGGGTTGACGGAGGCGTCGAACTGGATCAGCCCGTTCAGGCCGGCGTCCTTGCCGGTCCGGCCGGTGGTCCGGTCGAGGCCGGACACCACCCCGGTGGAGACGCTGTAGGTCAGGCCCAGCGGATTGCCGATCGCCACGACCGGCGCCCCCACGGCCACGGCGCCGCCGAGCGTCGCGGGCACGACGATCTCCGGCAGCCTCACCGGCTTGAGCACGGCGACGTCCCGCTTGGGGTTCGCGGTGGCGACGACGGCCTTGGCCCTGGTCCCGTCCGCGAACGTGAGGTCGATGTCCTTCGCGGACTTGACCACGTGATGGGCGGTCAGGATCGTCCCGTCCTCGGCCGCGATCACCCCCGTGCCGAGCGACCTGCCCGCCTGGATGACCACGACCGACGGCCCGACCCGCCGGAAGACGTCCGGCACCGTGAGGGTCGCGGTGGGCGTCGGCGTGCCGCCCGGCCCTCCCCCGGCCCTGTCGTCGCCGCCGCTGCCGCCGCCGCCCAGCCAGTACGCCAGCGCCGCCACGACGACCAGCACCCCGCCTCCGGCGGCGGCTCGCCGAACCCTTCCGGCCCTGGCCCGCCCGGCTTCCCGAGCCCCGGCCGCACCGTCCTCCTGCGGCACGCGCTCCATGCTCCTCATACTCAGCAATCGCACCGAAAAGCACCATAAAGAAGGACGCACAAATGCCCGGCGCCTCCGGACGCGTCCAGGCCGGGCCGCAACCCATACGGCAGGACCGATTCCCCGCCGCCGTGCACTGACGGCTCCCCCGCATTGGCCTCTTGCGGACACCCCCGGCCAGATCGGGCCCGGCGCGGCTCGGGTACAGGTGCAGGCGTCCGCACCTCCCGCAGGAAGGGGCACGTCGTGAGATCCCTGCTCAAGCGCGTGGTCACCGTCGCCGCCTCCGCCGCCCTGGTGACGGCGGCGACCGTCGCGCCGGCCGCGGCCATGGACGCCTCCTACGTCTGCACCAGCGGCTCACGCATCCTCATCTCCGACCTGGTCGGGTACGTCATCGTCGCGAGCGGCTGCACCGGATCGGGCAGCGGCACCTACGGCACGATCACCATCCCGTCCGGCAGCTACTTCTGCCAGACGGTGACGCACAGCCCGGCGATCGACTACGTCAACGGGCAGCGTTGCTGACCGCTCCGCCCGCGCCGGAGGCGGTCACCAGCGTGCGCACGACCATCGGCTCGGCCAGGACGAGGTCCAGCACCTGCGCCGCATGACGGTGATGCGGGGTGGTCAGGTGCCGCTCCCGCGCCCCGGCGCCGGCCCACTCCTCGATCACCACCATGCTCGCCGGGTGGTTCGGATCGCCGTAGGCGCGGTAGGCCAGGCAGCCGGGCTCGTCCAGGGACGGTTCGATCATGGCTTCGAGCGCGGTCCGCAGCCGGTCCTCCTGCCCGGCCGCGGCCACGTACTCGGCCAGCACGACGAGGGACGTCTCCGGCGCCGTCACGCGAGGGGCCGGGCGGGGCCGGTCCCGGCGCCGGAGGCGGTGATCGCGGCGGCGATCTCCGCCAGGTCGGCCGGCGTCAGGTCCACCGCGGCGGCGCCGATCCAGCCGTCCACCTGCTCCGGCCGCCGGGCGCCGACGATGGCCCCGGTGACGCCCGGCCAGGCCAGGACCCACGCGATGGCCACCTCGGCGACGCCGACGCCGTGCCGGGCGGCGACCGGGCGCAGCGCCTCCGCCAGCCGCAGGTTGGCCGCCAGCCCGGTGGTGAAGTCGTGGTGGGCGGTCCGCCAGTCGCCGGCGGGCAGGCCCGCGACGCGCTCGGCGGAGAACGTCCCGGTGAGCAGGCCCGACTGCAGCGGCGAGTACGCGATCACGCCGGTGCCGTGGGCGTGCGCCCACGCGATCTCGGCCGCCGACGACCGGTTGATCGCCGAGAACGGCGGCTGGACGACGTCCACGTGGGCGACGCGCTCCGCGGCCGCCAGCTCCTCGGGCGAGTGGTTGGACAGGCCGATCGCGCGGACCTTGCCCTCGGCCTTCAGGTCGGCCATGACCTGCCAGTACTCCTCCAGCGGCGTGGCGTTGGGCGACACCGCGCCGAATCCGCCGCCGGCGTACTCCAGCGACTCGCCGGTGTCGGGGTAGTGCACCTGGTACAGGTCCACGCGCTCGACGTTCAGGCGGCGCAGCGAGTCCTCCAGCTCGCGCCGGACGCTTGCCGGCTTCATGATCCGGCGCGGGGCCGCCTGCGGGTCGTCGGGGTCCCAGACCAGGCCCGCTTTGGTGAAGACGTACGGGCGGTCGGCGTCGGGCAGGTCGGCGATGGCCTTGCCGACCAGTTCCTCGGAGTGGCCGAGCCCGTACACGGCCGCGGTGTCGATCCAGTTGACGCCGCCGGCGACGGCGCGCCGGATCGCGGCGATCGACTCGGCGTCGTCGGTCGCGCCCCAGCCGAACTTCCAGCCGGCTCCCGACACCGCCCAGGAGCCGAAGCCGAGGCGGGTGACGTCCATGCCGGTGCTGCCCAGAGGCCGGGTGGGCAGGTGGGTGGTGCTCATGTCGCGTTGCTCCCTGTGGGATCGAGGGGCCGGGCATCCCGTACGGATGTCCGGTGCGCCCCACTCTGGCGCGCCGCCCGCGGCCCACCCAGTGCCCGCCGCTGCCTAGGCACGGCATGACCAGGCTCGTGCCGGCGCCGGACGGCGATACTGGTCGCATGGCACTGGACAGACGCGCAGAACTGGGCGAATTCCTCCGATCCCGCCGCGCCCGGCTGCGTCCGGAGGAGCTCGGCCTGCCCGAGTACGGCAGCCGCAGACGCGTGCCCGGCCTGCGCAGGGAGGAGCTGGCCCAGCTCGCCGGGGTGAGCGTGGACCATTACGTCCGGCTGGAGCAGGGCCGTACCCTGCACTTCTCCGAAGCGGTCCTGGACGCCGTCGCCCGCGCCCTGCGCCTGGACGACGTCGAGCGCGCGCACCTCCACCGCCTGGCCCGCCCCTGGAACGACGGCGACCGCGGGCAGGCCGCGCCCCCGCTGCAACGCGTCCGGCCCGGCCTCCAGCGCCTGCTGGACGCGTCGGCCGACGTGCCGGCCTATGTCGTCGGCCGCAACACCGACGTACTGGCCTGGAACCACCTCGCGGCGGCGCTGATCACCGACTTCGGCGCGCTGCCGCCCGAGCAGCGCAACCTGGCCCGCCTGGTGTTCCTGGACGAGGGCATGCGCGACCTGTACGCCGACTGGCCCGCCAAGGCCGCCGACGTGGCCGCCTACCTGCGCCTCGACGCCGGCCGCCATCCCGAGGACACCCGGACGCCGGAACTGGTCGAGGAGCTGTCGGCGGCCAGCCCGGAGTTCCGCGAGCTGTGGGCCGAGCACCGGCTCAAGGACAAGACCCACGGACGCTACGTCTACCTGCACCCGGTGGTCGGCAGGCTCGACCTCGGCTTCGAGACCCTCCGCCTGCCCGACGACCCCGACCAGGCGTTGATCGCCCACACCCCCGAGGAGGGCTCACCCTCCCAGACCGCTCTCCGCCTGCTGTCCGCCTGGACCCGCCAGGCCCACGCCGCCTCCTGACCTCCGGCGGGGCCCGCTAGGAGTCGTCCTTCTCCAGCAGGCGGTCGAGCCTGATGGCCAGATCGAGGGTCTCGCAGCGCAGCAGGTCGAGCCGGCGGCGGATCTTCGACCGGATCGCCTGGAAGTGTTCGTCGGTCTGCCCGCGCAGGCCGAGCAGCTCGTCGGTCAGGGTCGTGACGTCCTGGCCCGACTCGCTGCGGGTCTCGGCGAGGTCGGCGCGCATCTCGGCGACGCCGAGCACCGCCTCGGAGCAGTCGGCCTCGGCGCACAGTGTCGCCTCCAGCGCCTGGACCCGAAGCCTGATGTCCAGGATCTCCGCCTCTACATCCACTTACTCCTACCTTTGCCGGTAGTCGGTAGGGAACCGGCCCAGTGGTGGAGGGCGGCCGGGTCCCACTTGCTGTAAGCACATGGTGGCAACCCGTGTATACCCGACACGACCGCCGGCAAGCAACGGGTGCGGGGCCGCGGAGGGCTCAGGCCGAGCCGGGCGCGGCAGGTCAGTTGTTGATCGGGTCCGGGTCGTACGCAGGCGTCCTCTGCGGGCAGCCGGGCGCCGCCTCCTTGCAGCAGCGCGGCCGGCTGGAGGTGAAGTGGGCGTTCATGTGGTGGCGCAGGGCCGCCAGCTCGTCGCCGAGCGCGGCGAAGTCCTGTCGCATCTCCGTACGGATGTCGGCGATGTCGGCCTGCATCCGGGTGATGCCGGTCGTGGTCGCCGTGGTGTCGCCGGTCGGCCTGCCTGCTCTGAGCTTCCGCAGGCGCGACAGCAGCCTGAGGATCCGTGTCTCTAGGTCCACACATTCCTGCCTTTGCGCAGCTGGACGGGGGCCCGCTCCGGACGAGCGGGCGGGCGCCCCGGGATTGAGAAAACGGTGACACATCGGCCGCCCGCGTGGGGATGATCAAGAAATCGCCGGGTGGGGTTCCATTACACCGGCGCCCAAGTTTCTTTTCTGCCAGCGGATATTGCCGCCGAAAGTGACGGACCGAAACCGGGCCAGGCCGGAGGAAGGACGGCAGAGACGGCGGCCCGCCGCGACGGGCGCGTACCGGCCGGTGGCAGGGCCGTGGGGACCGGCCGTCCTCTGGAAAAATCTTCTGGCGCATATCACGGCAAATCCGCAGATCAGGGACCGGCAACCCTGCGAATTCCCCTCCGCGACCACTCCGGATCAAGCATCCTGAGCATGTCATCACGCTCCCCCACCCCCCGTTGTAAGGAGCCTCCGTGACCCGGTTCGCCGTCGACCACTCACGCCGCGCGCTCATCGCCACCTGGGGTACGGGGATCGGCGACATCGCCACCACCGTGGCGGAACAGGTGCCTTCGAGCCCCGACGTGCTCCGCCTGGCCACCAGCCTCACGGAGCTGTCCTATGCCTGCTGGCGCTGCTACACCCACCCGTCCAGCGCCGCCGACCAGCACGGCCCCAACAGCGTCGGCTGGCAGCGGCAGGCCGAGCGCGACGCGTTCGCCTCGGTCATCCCGGCCCTGCTGGCGCCCGTCCGGCCGGCCAACGGCGCCTTGACCCTCTACTCCACGCGGGTGGAGGAGGTCGCCCACCGCGTCGGCCGTACGCTGCACACGATCAACCACGCCCCGCTGGCCGGCAGCGTGGCCACCGACGTCACCGCCGAGCTGGCCGCCATCGAGAACGCCGAGCTCGGCGACCTGACCGCGCGCGCCCAGCAGGCCGTCATGCTCAGCCGCGAGGACGCCTCGCCCCTCCAGGTCGCCCAGGCCGACAGCCTGCTGCACCAGCATCCGTTCGGCACGGAGGCGCTGTTCACCAAGATCGACCCCACCGCGGCCGCGATAGCGGCGGCCCACTGGCTCCACGCCGCCGCCACCATCAGCGCCCGGCACACCGGCCTGCATCCGATGCAGACCATCTCCGAGGTCGACAACATCAAGGCCCCCGCCCAGGAGAGCCTCACCGAGGTGCTCTCCGCGATGAGCGGCGGCGGCTCGCCCAGGGCCGCGGTCATGCCGATGATCCGCAACGCGCTGCACGTCGCCGAGGGCCACCTGTACGGCGTCACCGAGGCGAAGCACCGCATCGGCGTGGCCGAGGAGCTGATCGCCCAGGCCCGCACCGACCATCCCGAGCTCGGCCTCGGCCCCAGCACCGTCTACCTGCCCATCACCCCGCTCAACCCCGCCCGCCCGGCCCTCGACCTGCTGGAGAACCTCCTCTACGGCATCCGCAGCTGCTGGCTGACCTTCTCCCAGCACGCCGACACCCCGCCCGGCCGCGAGCCCGGCCGTCCGCGCCGCCACCACCGCCACACGGAGGTCTTCCTGGCCGAGGTGCGGAAGAGGGCGGCGCTGGACCGTTCCCGGCTGCTGTAGCGGGTCTGCCCGGCCCCTTCTCCGCCGAGGGTCCCATGATCACGGTACTCTCGGGCATGTCGGAAAACGTCGCCGAGCGACCTCCCTTACCGGCGCTCACCCGGGCCCTGGTCGGGCCGCCCGGCAAGGTGCTGCTGCCGCTGGTCGCCGTGGTGGGGCTGATCATGCTCGACTACACGAGCATGCCGGGCGGAGGCTCGTTCACACTGCTGCTGGCGGGTCTCGTGCTCGCCGTCGTCACCGTGGTCGTCTGGGTCGCCCGGTTCGCGGTGGGCCTGCTGCGCGCCGACGGACGTCCCGGGCTGCGCCGCCACTGGGTCCGCTGGACGGCCGCGCCGCTGATGGGCGTGACCGTGACCGCGCTGGTGCTCACCGGGGTGCCGTCCGAGGTCCGGTTCGCGCTGTCGGAGTCGGCGCTGGAGCGGTTCGCCCGTACGGTGGCCGCGGACACCAGGGCCGTCGAGCACGAAGACCAGTGGGTGGGCCTCTACCCGCTGACGGTGATCCAGCGGATGCCGGGCGGAGCGCGGTTCCTGGTGAGCGACACCGGCCTGTTCGACCAGTACGGCTTCGCGTGGAGCCCCGGAGGCGAGCCGCCCGAGGAGTCCCACACGGGTTACACGCATCTCGAAGGCCCCTGGTACGTATGGGAGAGCCGATTTTGAGGATTCCTGGATCGGTGAGCGGATGGGTCTTCACGTCCGCCGCGCTGCCGGTGCTCTGCGTCTTCGCAGGCGGCGGCATGATGCTCTGGCCGGCGGTGGCCGGCGCCCAGGCAGCCATGATCGTCGCGGTGACGAAGGCTTACCAGGACGCGGCTCGGTGGCGGGCGCCGGAGCCGGAGCACCCGGAAGGACCGCCTGCCGCCGAGTGAGGGCGGCCCGGCCCGTACGGAGACGTCGGCGGCAGCCGACCGGGCAGGAAGCGCCACTCGAGTGGGTAGGTTCCCCGGCAGATCTCAGGAAGGGGTGCCGATGCGGCGGAGTGGCGGAGAGCTGATGCTGGGCGGCATGCTGTCCGCCAATCACCTGACCGCGATGGAGGACCTGCCGCACGTGGTCGCCGGGCACGCCGCGCTGGTGGGCTTCGCCGAGACCGCGATCTACGTCACCGACCTGCAGCAGCAGGAGCTCATCCCGCTTCCGGAGCAGCGTGGCCCGTCCGGCGAGGCGCTGACTGCCCTGCGGATCGACGGCACGCTCGCCGGGATCGCCTTCCGTAACGTGGAGGTCGTGCACGTGCCGGGCGGGCCCGACGCCACGGCTCGGCGGCTGTGGCTGCCGCTCCTGGACGGCACCGAGCGGGTCGGCGTGCTCGGGGTGACGGTGCCGCTGGACGACGAGGTCGCCGAGTGGCGGGCCAAGCAACTCGCGTCGCTGGTCGCGCTGCTGGTGATCAGCAAGCGGCCGCACAGCGACTCCTACTCGCGCTTGATCCGCGCCCGGCCGATGACGCTGTCGGCCGAGGTGCTGGTGCCGCTGCTGCCGCCGGGGACGTTCGCCGACGACGACGTGGTGGTCAGCGCCGTGCTCGAACCGGCGTACGAGGTGGGCGGGGACGCCTTCGACTACGCCATCGACGGCGAGACGCTGCACGTGTCGATCTTCGACTCGATGGGCCACGACACCTCCGCCGGGCTGACGGCCACCATCGCCGTCGGGGCCAACCGGAACAGCCGGCGGCAGGGCGCCGATCTCGTCGGCACGGGCGAGGCGATCGACGAGGCCATTGCCGAGCAGTTCACCGGCCGCTTCACCACCGGCATCCTGGCCTGCCTCGACCTGAGCACCGGCTGGCTTACCTGGGTGAACCGGGGGCACCATCCGCCGCTGGTGATCCGCGAGGGCCAGCAGGTGGCCACGCTGTCCAGCGAGCCCGACCCGCCGATGGGCTTCCTGCTGCGGCCGTACACCGGGGAGCTGCGCTACCAGCTCCAGCCCGGCGACCGGCTGTTGTTCTACACCGACGGGATCATCGAGGCGCAGAGCCCGGACGGCGAGCTGTTCGGCCTGGAGCGCTTCATCGACTTCATCCTCCGCCAGGAGGCCGACGGCCTGTCGGCGCCCGAGACGCTGCGCCGGCTGGTGCAGGCCATCATGGAGCACCAGCACGGACGGCTCCAGGACGACGCGACCGTGCTGATGGTGGAATGGCGCAGCAGCATGCAGCAGCGGCTCGTCATGTGAGCCCGTCAGGTCTCGCCGACAGCGACGAACCCACTGTCGGGCCGGTAGTCGGGCGACTGGTGGCGGAAGTAGGTGTTGTAGACCTGGCAGTAGCGGCCGCCGCGGGCCAGCAGCGAGGCGTGGTCGCCCTCCTCCACGATCCGGCCGTGGTCGAGCACGATGATGCGGTCGACGTGCTCGATCGTGGACAGCCGGTGGGCGATGACGATCGAGGTGCGGCCGGCCAGCACCACGTCGAGCCCCTCCTGGATCTGGGCCTCGGTCAGCGGGTCGACGCTGGCGGTGGCCTCGTCGAGGACGACGATCGCCGGGTCCTGGATGAGCAGGCGGGCCAGCGCGACGAGCTGCCGCTGGCCCATCGACAGGGCCCGCCCGTGCTCGCCCACGTCGGTGGCCAGGCCGTGGGGCAGGGCCTCGATCCAGTCGCCGCCGCCGACCGCGGCCGCCGCGGCCAGCACCTCGTCGTCGCCCGCGTCGGGACGCGGGTAGCGGATGTTGTCGGCGACCGTGCCGCTGAACAGGAACGGCGCCTGCGGCACCGCGCCGATCTGCCGCCGGTACGCGCCGAGGTCGAGCGAGCGGATGTCGTGGCCGTCGATCAGCAGGCGGCCTTCCTGGAACTCGTAGAAGCGGGTGATCAGCTTGCCCAGCGTGGACTTGCCGGCGCCGGTGTGGCCGACCAGCGCGACGGTCTCGCCCGCCTCGACGACCAGGTCGAAGCGGCGGAGCACGGGGTGGTCCGCGTCGTAGCCGAAGGTGACGTCGTCGAACTCGATGCGCCCGGCGAGCCTGCCCGGGTCGGCCGAGCCGGTCTGGACGACCCGGGGCGGGGCGTCGATCAGGGCGAAGACCCGCTCGGAGGCCGACAGGCCCTGCTGGAACTGCGACCAGAAGGCGGCGATGGAGGTGAGCGGCATCCAGAACAGCGACACGCCCTGCAGGAACAGGTACCAGTCGCCCGCCGACAGGTCGCCGCCGAGCACCTCGGCGCCGCCGAGCCGGACCAGCGCGACCGTCGCGAGCCCCGCCACGAGGAACAGCAGGGGGAAGATGGCCGAGAAGACGAAGCCCTGGCGCAGCGTCACCCGGTAGCTCTGCTCGTTGACCGGCCGGAACTCGTCGTAGACCTGCTGCTCCTGGCGGAAGTTCTTGGCCACGGCGATGCCGCCCATGGTCTCCTGCAGGTTGGCGTTGACCCGGCTCAGCGACCGCTGGGCCCGCCGCGTGCTGGAGCGGGCCAGCCGCCGGAACAGCAGCGCCATGCCCATCACGACCGGCGCCACCAGCAGGGTCAGCAGCGCCAGCTCGACGCTGCGCAGGAACAGCAGGACGGTGACGAACCCCACCATCAGCACCTGGCTGATCAGGTCCATCGTCAGGGTGGAGACGGTGGCGAAGTCGTCGGTGTCGGAGGTGACGCGGCTGACGATGCGGCCCGACGGGGTCTCGTCGTAGAACGACAGGTCGCGTTCGAGCACGGCGTCGAAGGCGTCCTCGCGCAGGCGCAGCACGACGTCGCCGGTCACCCGCGCGCTGTACCACTGGCGGACGAAGTTGAAGGCCCAGCTCAGCGCGCCGGCGAGCAGGATGCCGGCGGCGAGCAGCGGGCCGACGCCGGCGATCGTGCCGTCCTGGATGGCGTCGACGCCCTGGCTGGCCAGCAGCGGCAGGGCCGCCTGCGCCGCCGAGACCAGCACGATCATGGCCGCCACCAGGAACATCGCGCCCAGCTTGGGACGGAAGTAGGCGAGGATCCGGCGCGTCAGGTCACGGTCGGAGTAGGTGCGGTCGTAGTCCTCGGCGTCGAGGCCGTCCATGATGAAGCCCATCAGTGGACCCTTTCCTGCTCGTCGAGCGCGCCCTGGTCGGCCGGGACCTCGTCGTAGTGGGCGAAGATGCGGCGGTAGAGGGGGCTGCCGGCGATCAGCTCGTCGTGGGTGCCGAAGCCGGCCACCTCGCCGCGCCGCAGCAGCAGGACCTTGTCGGCCCAGCGGATCTGGGAGAGCCGGTGGGTGATCATCAGGGTCGTGCGGCCTTCCTGGATGCGCTCGATGGCCTGCTGGATGCGGTCTTCGGTGGCGGAGTCGATGGCGCTGGTGGAGTCGTCGAGGACCAGGATCGCCGGGTCGGTCAGCAGCGCCCGCGCGATGGCCAGCCGCTGGCGCTGGCCGCCGGACAGCGTGAGGCCGCGCTCGCCGATGACGGTGTCATAGCCGTCGTCGAGCTCGGCCACGAACTCGGCCGCCTGCGCGTCCTCCGCCGCTCTGACCACGGCGGCGCGGTCGGCCCGCTGGCCGAGGCCGAAGGCGATGTTCTCGGCCACGGACCGCGAGAACAGCACGACGTCCTGCTCGATGGTGGAGATCTGGGAGCGCAGCGAGTCGAGGTCCCAGTCGCGGACGTCGACGCCGTCGACCAGGATCCGGCCCGAGGTGACGTCGTAGATGCGGGGCACCAGCTTCGTCAGCGAGCTCTTGCCCGCCCCGGTCTCGCCGACGATCGCCACCGTCTCCCCCGGCCGCACGGTGAACGTCACCCCCCGCAGGACGGGCTCGCCCTCGCCGTAGCCGAACGTGACGTCGTCGAAGACGATCTCGCCCCCGATGGGCGCGACGTGGCCGGCGGCCGGCTGCTCCAGCTCGGTCTCGGCGCCCACGATGTCGAGGATCCGGCGGGAGGACACGATGCCGATCTGGACCAGCGAGAACGTGAAGATCGAGATCTGGGTCGGGAAGCCGAGCATGCCCATCAGCCCCATGAAGGCCACCAGGTCGCCGATCGTGATCGCGCCGGCGGCGTGCAGGAGGAGGGCGTGCCACAGCGCCCCCGCCATGGCGCACGCGAACAGCAACGTGGGCAGGTAGCGGGCCTGGACGAGGCCGTTGCGCACGAACGAGTCGCGGTAGCGCCGGGCGTTGGCGCGGAAGCGCAGCCGCTCCTGCTCCTCCTGCGCGGTCACCTTGATGACCTCGATGCCGCGCACCGCCTGGCTCAGCCCGGCGTTGAGGTCGCCGAACTCGTCGCGCATGCGGGTGGCCACCGGGTTGAGCTGCCCCATGTAGTGGCGCAGCGCGAACGCGAACAGCACCCCGAACACCACCGGCACCAGCAGCAGCCGCGGGTCGATCGCGGCGATGAAGACCAGGGGCACCAGGCCGGTGAGCCCGGAGTCGACGATCAGGTCGACGCCCGGACTGATCATGATGGAGAGCTGGCGGATGTCGTTGGCCGCCCGCGCCATCAGGTCGCCCACCCGCTGCCGGTTGTGGAAGGTCTGGCTCTTGCCGAGCAGGCCGGCGTAGAGCTCGTCGCGGGCGTCGCGTTCGAGCCGCTTGGCCAGCATCTCGCTGCTCAGCCGGGCGAGGAGGTCGAACAGGCCGCGGGCCGACACCACCGCCAGCAGCACCAGGGCGACCAGGCCGAGCGCGGCGGGCGCGCCCCGCCCGCCCAGCACCGCGTCGAAGGCCGAGCCGATGAGCTGGGGGACCAGCGCGTTGAGCACCACCATCACCAGCGAGCCGCCGAGGAAGCCCGTCAGGGGGAGCGGGTGGCGGCGCAGGTGGGACCAGAGCCAGCGGACGGGCCCGCGCCGGTCGTAGCGCGGGCCTTCGACGGAGAACTCCGAACTGCCGCTGGTCACGGTGAAACCCCTTGGCCGAGGGCGGGCGAACGTCGGACCCGTTTGTATCACCGGGCACCGACAGAATCCGAGGGGTTTTCCGGCCGCGCATGAAGGCAAAGAGCGGGCAGCGTCACGCAATGAGACAGTAACCTTACCCACCGTGGACCCTTTCCTCCATCAAGCGGACCTGCTGCCGCTCGTGACCCTCCAGCCGCCGGTGCGCCTCCTCCCGGCCGACGACCTCGCGGCCGTGGTCCGGGCGACGCCGGTCGTCCACGACCTGCTCCGCCTGGCCTCCGCCGCCGGTGAGCCGGGGGCGGCGCGGCCGGAGCAGGGGCGGCTGTGGGGCGTGGCCGAGGACAGCCGGCTCATCGACGTGCGCGACGGGGCCGCCACGACCGGCCCGGCGGTCGAGACGCTGACGTCGGGTCCGGCCGACGACGTGCTGGACACGTGGGGCGACATCCTCTACTCGCTGTTCTCCCCCGAGGCCGACGCCGCCGCGCTCGACGCGGGCACGAGCACCCTGCTGATGCTGCTCAGCCACCGCGACGCCCTGCCGGTGGCGGAGATCCCCGAGCTGACCGACGAGGCGGCCGACGAGCTGGCCTGGTTGCGGCTGATCCGGCGCGAGGGCTCGTCGGTGTCGCTGACCCCGCTCGGCACCTGGAGCGCGCTCGACCTCTTCAAGACCCTCATCGGCCAGGACATCCCGGTCCACGGCGGCACGGCCGGCGCCGACGCCCCCGCGCTGCTGCGGGCCCTGCGCACCTACGACGACGACGAACGCGCCGAGGAGGTGCGCGTCTGGCTGGGCGGGCGCGATCCGGCGCGGGCCGCCGAGGAGATCGCCGACGTGCTGCTCGACGTCAGCCCGCTGAGCCGGGCCGTCGGGCTGACCGTGCTGCTGGAGGACCTCGGCCGGCCGGGCCGGGAGATCGCCGCCGCGTTGCGCGAGGTGCCCCGGCTGGGGGCGCTCATCCGGGCCAGGGAGAAGGAGGACCACGACGTCCCGCCCGCGCCCGTCGACGTGGCCTGGGTGTACGCCGACATGACCGTGGCCGCGATGGAGATCGGCGGGCCGGCCGAGTCGATACTCCAGCTCTCCGGCAACCTCGACGTCGACGACGTGCTCAGCATGCTCGGCATGATGACGTGCAGCGACCACCCCTACACGACGCCGATGCTGCGCTTCCTCATCGAGCACCATCCGGCGCCCCGGGTGGCCTCGGCCGCGCGCGTGGCGTTGCAGCGGTGGCGCGGGGTGCACGTACGGCCGCCGGGCGAGCGCGGCCGCCTGCCCAGGAAGCCCCGCAAACCGGGCAAGACGGCAGGCGCCCAGAAGCGCCGGCGACGCTGACCGGGCCTGTAGGGCGGGGCCCGCAAGACCCTGTAGGGCGAGGGCCCGAAAGGTCAGGGCTTGCGGGTCAGTCTGAGGGCGGCGCCGACGCGTTCGGCCCACTGCCAGGGGGCGTCCGTGCCGCCGGGCAGGGCGTTGTAGTACTCCCAGCCGCTCACCCCGCCCATCCCGGGATGCCGGCGCAGCAGCTCGGCGACGGTGGCGGCCAGGCGGTCGACCTCGACGTAGCCGCCGCCCCCGTTGTCGGGGCTGGTGACCGCCCCGGCCACCAGCTTGCCCGCCGGCACCACTCCCCCGGCGAGCACGGCGTCGTAGTCGCACGGGTCGGCCAGGCTCCGCGGGCCGCCGTACATCGGCAGGTTGAGCCAGGCGAGGTCGCCACCCCTGTCGCGGAAGACCTCGTCGTGGTCCACGGCGGCGGACGGGGTGAGCGCGAGCAGGAAGGCCGGGCCGAAGTCGGCGCGCAGCCGGTCGATCAGGCGTCCGAGGCCGGGCGGCGAGACGGGCTCGGTCAGGTGGAGGTCCACGCCGTCGAGGCGGCGGCGGGCGAGCAGGCGGCGCAGCGGCGGGTAGCAGGCGTCGAAGTCGTGGTCGAGGCGGTCCAGCCCGTCGATCCTGGCCAGGGCGCGGGCGCCGTACACCTGGGTGACCTGCACGTCGTCCCACATCTGGGCCAGGTCGGGGCAGTCGGGCGGGGCGCCGTTGAGCCGGACGTCGCCGTCCGCGCCGATCTCCACGGTGGCGACGACCAGGTGGGTGAGGCCGGTACGCCGTTCGATCAGGGGCAGCGGGGAGACGTAGAGACCGCAGTCGACGTGGGTCCGGTAGTACATCACCAGGCGGGGTGTGTGCTGGGGCAAGGCACGTCCTCCGTGAGGAATGAGGTGATACTTCACCATGTTCCACACCAAGAGTGAGATCAAAACTACCCTCGGTCAATTTTGCCGAGGACGGCCCACGGCGCTCAGCGGCCTGCGCGCGGCGGCCTGACCGGCTCCTTCGCGGCCGACCCCAGGGGCAGCATGACCTCGACCCGCGTCCCGGCCCCCGGCCCGCTGTTGACGACGCAGATGCCGCCGAGCTCGGCCGCCCGTTCCCGCATCGAGCCGAGGCCCACCCCCGCGCTGTACGCGGCGGGCAGCCCGCGGCCGTCGTCGGCGACCAGCACGCGCAGCACCGAGTCCCGCTGGAGCACGATGCGGGCGCGGGAGGCCCTGGCGTGCCGCCGGATGTTGGTCAGCGCCTCCTGGACGATCCGGTAGACGGCCACCTCGACGGCGGCGGGCAGGTCGGTCAGGCTGCCCTCGACCTCCACCTCGATCTCGGTGTCCGGCGAGGACTGCCCGGCCAGCTCGCGGACGGCTCTGGCCAGCCCGAGGTCGTCGAGCGCGGGCGGGCGCAGGCCGTACACCAGCTCGCGGATGTCGTCGGTGACCGCGCCCATGCCGGTGTGCAGCTCGCGCAGCAGCTCGTCGGCGGCGTCGGGCGACTTCTTCAGGCTCATCCTGGCCATGTTGATGGTCATGGCCATGGCCGAGAGGGTCTGGCCGAGCCCGTCGTGCAGGTCGCGGCGCAGGCGGCGGCGCTCCTCCTCCCTGGCCGTCAGGATGCGTTCCCTGGAACGCTGCAGGTCGGCGGCCATGCGCACGGCGTGCGCCACGTCGGCGGCGTACGGCGTGAGCGTGGTGAGCACGCGCTCGTTGTGGGCGGCGGGGAAGCGGCGCGGGCCGGGCGGCCCGACGAACAGGCGGCCGACGCGCTCGCCGTGCCACACCAGCGGCACCTGGCGGGGCTCCGCGCCCACCCGGCCGCTCTCGACGTAACGCGGCTCGCCGTCGGCGACCTCCACGGCCACGCCCTCGACCGCGAGCCCGTCGCGCAGCACGCTGACCACGGAGGTCAGCGCCTTGGCCGGGTCGCCGCGCCGGACGGCCTGGGTCAGGCGTTCGGCCAGCACGGCGGGGTCGCCGACGCTGCCGTACAGGAGGCGGTCGACGGCGCGTTGCAGCACGTGCCGCAGCGGCTGGAAGAACGCGCCCGCGAACAGCGCGGCGGCGATGCCCGCGATCTCGTCGTAGCCGGAGACCACGAGGCTGGACAGCGCGCCCGCGCCGAAGTAGACCGCGCTCACCACGGCCACCAGCCCGGCAGCGACGAAGGCCCGGCTGATCACCGTGTCGATGCCGTAGAGCCGGTAGCGGGTCACCGAGAACGCGACGGCGACCGGGATGAGCGCCGCCCACACGACGCTCGGCCACAGCAGGGCGGGCACGAACGCGGCCGTGATCAGGAACACGACGTAACCGGCGAACGCGAACAGCGGCCACCCGATCTGCCGCCTGCCCACCGGGTCGGCCCGGCGCAGCCGCAGCGCCAGGGAGATCGCGGTCAAAGCCATGGCGACGTAGATGCCGGTCCAGGCGACGGCGGAGACGGCCTCCACGTACGGCCCGAGCGCGCGGATCTGCAGCGGGTTGGGGATGACGGCCGGGTAGGGGTAGCTGCCGGGGGGCGGGTCGGGCCGGAACACCGAGCGGGCCAGGTCGAGCCCGAGCGAGAACGCGCCCAGCAGCAGCACCCACCGCCAGCGCGGCGAGGGCAGCCGCCCGTCGGGCGAGTAGAGCGGCAGCAGCATGGTGAGCGCCAGGCCGCACACCGCCCAGCCGACCTGTGCGGGGAAGCGTACGAGCCCGGCCGCGACCAGGTCGCCGTCGGCGGCCAGCCGGAACATCATCGCGCTGGACAGGTCGCTGACGGCGGCGGCGATGCCGCCCGCGACCATCAGCCACGCCATGTTCAGCCGCGGCCGGTGGAAGATCAGGAACGCGCCGACCGCGGGGAAGGTCAGGGCGGCGGCCGTCTGGGGCGAGGCGGTCCGCAGCGGGGTCCACGCCGCCGGCAGGCGGGCGTAGACGAGCAGCGCGGCGACCGTGAGGACCGGCGAGGCCACCGCCAGGGCGACGGCCGTGACGCGCGCGAGCCGCACGCCCCGGCCGGGCGAGCCCCGCCCGGTCCCGCGGCTCTCCGCCGGCGCGGCCTCTTCGGCGATCTCGGCGAACCCGGTCATCTCATCACCGCCTTCCCCAACACTTGAACAGGATTATGACCCTTTTACTGGGATAATCCGCCCGTTGTGTCCGGGCCGTTACCGTCCGACGCCTGATCCGGCCCTCACCGGGCCGGGACAGGCCTCAACCTACTCGACGGCGACGCGTGGTTTCCTGTACGCATGCCCGAACCTGATCTCGTGATCGACGGCGGCGACAAGATGTGCGTCCAACTGCTCATAGAGCTGCGCGGGCACGTGCTGCGCGCCGGTCCGGGCGCCGTGATCCACCTGATCGCCACCGACCCCGCCGCGCCCGTCGACCTGCCCGCGTGGTGCCACCTGACCGGCCACTCCTACCTCGGGCCGGTGCCCGGCGCCGGGCGGCCGACGTACGCGGTGCGCGTCGCGGACGCCGCCAAGGAGACCGAGCCCGCCCGTCCCTGGCACGCGGCCTGACGGCGGCCGCCGTCCGTCAGCGGAAGGAGCGGCGGTAGGCGGCCGGGGTGGTGCGCAGCGCGGTGTGGAAGCGGCGGCGGAGGTTGACCGCCGAGGAGAGTCCGACGCGGGCGGCGATGGTCTCGACCGGCAGGTCGGTCTCCTCCAGCAGCGCGCGGGTGGCGGCCAGCCGGCGTTCCAGCAGCCAGCGGGCGGGCGGCACGCCGAGCTGGTCGGCGAACTGGCGGGTCAGGGTCCGCGTGGAGACGCCCGAGTAGGCGGCCATGTCCTCGACGGTGACGTGGTCGGGCAACCGGCCGAACAGCCATTCGAGCAGCGGGGCCAGCGAGTCCGGCATGGGCCCCGCGGTGGGCAGCGGCGGGTACTGGCGCTGGCAGCCCTCGCGGTGCGGCCCGGCGGCGAGCTGACGGCCGATGCGCATGGCGTGGGCCGCGCCGTGGTCCTGGAGCACCTGGTGCAGGCACAGGTCGAGGGTGGCGGCCGAGGCTCCCGCGGTGGCGACGTCGCCGTGGTCCACGTAGATGACGGTGTCGTCGGGGATGACCCGCGGGTGCCGGGCGGCCAGCTCCCCGGACAGCTCCCAGTGGACGGACGCGCGGCGGCCGTCCAGCAGGCCCAGGGCGGCGGGGATGAAGATGCCCGCGCAGACGGCGACGATCCGCGCCCCGCGTGCATGGGCCCGGGACACCGCGTCGAGCACGGCCGGCGAGGGGACCAGGGTCCAGCCCGCGACGATCACGGTGTCGGCCTCGTCGATGGCTTCGAGACCGCTGTCCACCCGCATGGGGACGCCGAGGGTGGTGGGCAGCGAGCCCGGCCGCTCGGCGCACAGGGTGAAGCCGTAGTGCTGGGGGATGTCGGGCCCGTGGTAGCCGAAGACGGCCGAGGCCGAGGTGACGGGATAGAGCTCCTGGTTGGGCGCGACCAGGGCGACCACGCGGTGGGGGCGCACGGGGGCCGGTGGGGTCTCGGGGCAGTCCAGGGCCATGGCGCAAATGTACCCAATGATGTCATTTGGGACACCGGTGCTTTGATCTGGAGAAATCCAGAATTGGGGCTCATGTGGACGAGAAGTTTCGCCCTCTACTTCGGGGCCCGCACGATCTCGCTGCTCGGCGACGCGATGATGCCCGTCGCCTCGGCGCTGGCGATCGGCAAAGTCTACGGGATCGCCGGCGTCGGCTTCGTGCTCGCGCTCTGGACCGCGTCGGCCGTGCTGGTCATGTTGTTCGGCGGGGTCGTGGCCGACCGGATCGGGCCCCGGCGCCTGATGATCGGCGCGGACGTGGTCAGGGTGGTCACCCAGGCGGTCGTGGCCGTCGCCTTCCTCGACGGGGCCCCGCCGTTCGCCCTGCTGCTGGCGATGGCGTTCCTGTCGGGCATGGCCGCCGGGGTGTTCGAACCGTGCGTCAACGGGATGGTGCCGCTGGTCGCCGAGGATCCGCAGCGGGCCAACGCGACCCTGAAGATCGCCGAGGCGGTCACCCAGCTCGCCGGGCCCGCGCTGGCCGGGATCCTCATCGTGGCCACCGGGCCGGTCTTCGTCTACACCGTGGACGCCGCGACGTTCCTGGTCAGCGCGGTGTGCCTGGTGCTGGTGCGGGTCGCCGTGCCCAGGCCGGAGCCGTCCGACGTGCTGAGCGACCTGCGCAGGGGCTGGGAGGAGTTCAAGGCCAGGAGCTGGATGTGGTCGGTCATCCTGGTATGGGTGTTCTGGGGCGTGCTGGTGGTGGGGCCGTACGTGCCGCTGTCGTCCCAGGTCATCGGGGCCGACTACGGCTGGGTGATGGCGGCGCTCGGCCTCGGGACCGTCCTGGGCGGGCTGGTGGCGATCCGGCTCAAGCCGCGCAGGCCGCTGGCGGCGGGGGCGGTGGCGCTGATCGGGTACGTCGCCGTGCCGCTGTCGGTCGCGCTCGGCGCGCCGCTGCCGCTGCTGATGGCCGGGCACCTGGCCGGGGGGTGCGCGATGGCGTTCTGGTCGGTGATGTGGTCGACGACCGTGCAGACCCAGATCGCGCCGGACGTGCTGAACCGGGTCAACGCCTACCAGGTGGCCGGGTCGGTCGCGGGCATGGCGGTCGGGCAGGCGCTGGCCGGCCCGGTCACCGCGCTGGTCGAGCCGCGCGTCTTCATGCTCGGCTCGGCCCTGGTGACGGTCGGCGTGGTGACGGCGCTGCTGGTGATCGGGCCGGTACGGCGGCTCGGCCGCAGGTCGCAGGCGTCCGCGAGCGGGCCGGTCACGGTCCCGGCGACGTAGCCGGCGCCGAGGGGCGGTGCCCATGGCACGTGCCGCGGCCGGGGCGTGCGGCTGGCAGACCGCCCGCCCCCGTCTGCGGCACGTGCCGTCCCCTCCTTTTCGCGGCACGCGATGTGGGAGCCGTCCCAGCGTCCCCCGCGCTCGGGACGACTCCATCAGGTAAGAGCGCAGAGGTACCCGTATCAGTACGTCCTCCACCAAAAGATTTCTTGACAATTTTATTTGTCGGTAGCTAGCGTGGGCACCACGAAACGGGAGGAACACCATGAGCAGCATGATCAACTCCGCGGACGGCACCCCCATCGCGTACGAACGCGCAGGCCAGGGCCCGGCGGTCATCCTCGTGGACGGCGCACTCAGCTTCCGCGGCTCCAGCATCAACGGCGGCCTGGCGGAAGCGCTCGCCCCTGACTTCACGGTCTACACCTACGACCGGCGCGGACGGGGCGAGAGCGGCGACACCCAGCCCTACGCCCTCGAACGGGAGGTCGAGGACCTGGCCGCGCTGGTCAAGGAGGCCGGCGACCCGGTCCGCCTGTACGGCACCTCCTCCGGCGCCGCCCTCGCCCTGGCGGCGGTCCAGAGCGGCCTGCCGGTCGAGCGCCTGGCCCTGTACGAGCCCCCGTTCATCGTGGACGGCTCCCGTCCCCCGATCAAGGACGACTACCCGCGACGGCTGGAGGCGCTGGTGGCCGCCGGCCGCCGGGCCGAGGCGGTCAGGCTGTTCATGCGCGAGGGGGTCGGCCTGCCGGCGATCGTGGTGGCGATGATGCGGTTCATGCCCGCGTGGGCCACGCTCAAGGCCGTGGCGCACACCCTGCCGTACGACACCGCGATCGTCTTCCCGTACCAGCGGGGGGTGGCGTACCCGGCGGGCGCGTGGGCGTCGGTGACCGTCCCGACGCTCGTCGCCGACGGCGGGAAGAGCCCGCGGTGGATGCGCGACTCCGTCGCCGCGCTGGCCGAGGCGCTGCCCGCGGCCGACCACCGCACGCTCGACGGGCAGACCCACATCGTCAAGCCGGCGGCCCTCGCGCCGGTGTTGCGGGAGTTCTTCGCCTGAGGGCCGCCGGTCAGGCGGAGACGGTCGGGTTCTTCGCCTGAGGGCCGCCGGTCAGGCCGAGACGGCGTCGAGCCAGCGGGTCCAGGCGGTTTCCAGGGCCTCGCCGTCCACCGGGGCGTAGGCGTGGTGCTCCACCACCGCCATGCCGCGTCCCTGGACGAACATGTACAGGCCGTCGTCCGTACGGACCGCCACGAACGTGCCAGGGACGGTCACCCACTCCACGACGCCCCGCTCCGGCGCCCGCCCCTCGACCGCGACCGTCACCTTCTCCCCCGCCACCGGACGTCCGGCGACGCCGAGCGCGGCCCCGAGCTCGGCCCAGAACCGCTCCTCCGACGCGCACGGCCCGGCCAGGAACAGGTTGTGGGTGGAGATCCTGCCGGGGAAGTGCCTGAGGTATACGGCCAGCTTGTACAGGTACTGGAGGTCGCCGCGCTCAAGGTCGTCGTACTCCGACTCCCAGTCGTCGCCGAGGAAGCCGCTGTGGACGAAGCGGAGCACCGTGCTGCCCGAGCCGCGGGCCTCCAGCAGGTACTCGAAGGCCATGAACGTGCCGTCGGGGTTCTCCACGCCGCGGTGGGCCAGGCGCCTGCCCGGCTCCCAGGCGGTCACCACCGACTCGGTGGCGACGTCGGCGCCGAAGGTCTGCGTGCCCCGGCCGCCTTCGCGCGGTTCCAGTTCGGTACGGCCCATGAACCACGAGTCGATGCCCGGGCCCTCCGCGATGGCCTGCCAGACGACGTCGGGGGCGGCGTCCAGCGGGATCTCGTGGCGGATCTCGAACTCGTGCGGCATGGCGGTCTCCCTGTCACGACCCGGCGCGGTGTGCGGCCGACGATCGCACCGACAATATCGCTTGTCAAGCCGACTACTGTTGTCGGCATGCCTCTGGGGCGTGCGAGCGAGGGGCATCCCTCTTGAGAGCGAGGCGCGGGATCGCCCGTCCCGGCGATCACATCCGGAGCGGAAAACCGCAGGATAAGTGCATCGCCCCGCCGCTTGAGGAGAACCCCTGATGAACACCCGCGCCGCCTTCGTGGCCGCCCCGCTGCTCGTCCTGTCGTACGGCGTGATCCGGATCGTCGACGGCCTGGACGGGAGCCGAGGGCCGGGGTTGGCCTGGACGGCCGGCCATCTCGCCTTTCTTGCCGCTCTCGCCCTGTTCGTCGTGATATTTCGGGAAATGTGGCGGATGCTGGGTCGCAACCGCATCGCCACCACCAGCCTCGTGGTCGGCCTGGTGGGCATCGCGTGCGCGGCCGCGCAGTTCCTGATCGACATCGTCGTCGGGTTCATGGCCGCCGACCACGACGCGATGTCCCCGCTGTTCGACCAGGTCCAGGCGGTGCCGGGGGTGTCGCTCGCGGTCTACGCCGCCGGTCCGGTCCTGTTCTACCTCGCCCAGCTGGCCCTGGTCGTCCAGCTCGCCGCGCGGCGGCAGGTCAAGCTCTGGACCCCCGTCCTCGTCCTGCTCGACTTCGCCCTCCCGATCCTGGAGAAGGACCTGATCCCGCTCGGCGCCGTGTGCATGCTGGTGTCGTTCTGGCCGCTGGCCCGCCGCCAGGACCAGGCCGGCGCCCGGCATGCGCTCGTCCATGCGTGAGGAACAATGGGACCCCGTGTCCGATCTGACGCTTGTCGACGTCTTTCGTCGCCGGCTCCGAGCGCTCCCCCACCTCTGGGTGGACGGGGCGCTCGCCCTGTTGATCGCCCTCGTCCAGACCTGGCCGCTGATCTCCAGCCATGACCCGTACGGCGGCCGATGGGACTGGTGGGGGTACGTGATCGCGATCGGCGCCTCGCTGCCCGTCGTCTGGCGGCGCCGGTGGCCGGTGACCATGCTGATCGTCAGCCTGGCCGTGGGCGCGCTCTACGACTTCGCCGACAACGTCGCCCGCCAGCCCATCTGGTACGGCGCGCTCGTCGTCTTCTACACGGTCGCCGCGTACTCGCCCCGCCTGCCCAGGGTCGTCATGCTCGTCGTGACGCTCGTCGGCGGCCTGACCTCCGTCGGCTCGTGGGAGACCGCGATGCGCGGGGTCGCCCTGTTCACCGCCGCCTACGCCATCGGCCGCGCGGCGGCCACGTCCCGCGCCCACGCCGCCGAGCTGGCCGAGCGCGCGGCCCGGCTCGAAAGGGAGCGTCAGTTGGAAGCCGAGCGCGCGGCCGAACGCGAGCGGGCCAGGATCGCCCGCGACATGCACGACATCCTGGCCCACGCGGTCAGCCTCATGGTGGTCCAGGCCGAGGCGGGGCCCGTCGTGGTGCGCAGCAACCCGGCCAGGGCCGAGGCCGCCTTCGACGCCATCGCCGCCGCGGGCCGGGACGCGATGGTGCAGCTGCGCCGCATGCTCGGCGTACTGAAGGAGGACGAGCCGCAGGCGCCGCGGGCGCCGCAGCCGACCCTCGCGGACCTGCCCGCGCTGGCCCGCCAGGTGGCGGGCACCGGCCTGGACGTGAGCTTCGCCGAGTCCGGCGAGCCCGGCCCGATCGGCCCCGACAGCGCGCTGGCCGCCTACCGGATCACGCAGGAAGCGCTCACCAACATCGTCAAGCACTCCGGCGCCGACCGCGCCGAGATCCGGCTCACCTGGGAGGACGACCACCTGATGATCGACGTCACGGACAACGGGCGCGGCGGCGGCCCCGCGCTGCCCTCGGGCGGCAACGGCCTGATCGGCATGCGCGAACGGGCCGCGGCCTGCGGCGGCAGCGCGACCGTCGGCCCGCGCGCGGACGGGCCCGGCTTCGCCGTGTCGGCGCGGCTGCCGCTGGAGGCCGGACGATGAGCGTGCGCGTCGTGGTGGCCGACGACCAGGAGCTGGTCAGAGGCGGGTTCGCGATGATCCTCGACGCCCAGCCCGACATCTCGGTGGTGGCCGAGGCGGGCGACGGGGTCGAGGCCGTGGCCGCCGTACGGGCCCACGAGCCGGACGTGCTGCTGCTCGACATCCGCATGCCCAGGATGGACGGCATCGAGGCGGCCAGGATCGTGTGCGCCGAGACCGCCTGCCGGGTGCTGATGCTGACCACGTTCGACCTGGACGACTACGTGTTCGACGCGCTGCGCGCGGGCGCGAGCGGGTTCCTGCTGAAGGACGTGCGGCGGGACGACCTGGTGACCGCGGTGCGCGTCGTGGCCGCGGGCGAGTCGCTGCTCGCGCCCACGGTGACCAGGAGGCTGATCGCCGAGTTCACCTCACGCCCCGCGACGACCGCCGCCCCCGCGCACACGCTGGAGTCGCTGACCGCCAGGGAGCGCGAGACGTTGCAGCTCATCGCGCGCGGCCTGTCCAACGCGGAGATCGCCCAGGCCATGGTGGTCAGCGAGCACACCGTGAAGACGCACGTCAGCAACGTGCTGAGCAAACTGGGCCTGCGGGACCGCGTGCAGGCGGTGATCGCGGCCTACGAGTCGGGGCTGACCGTTCCCGGGGCGTAACGCGAGGTCCGGGCGGGTAGGCGGCCCATATGACTGAGGGTTTCGACACGGACACGCTCTGGAACGAGTTCCACCGGGCGGTCAACATGAACTCGGAGGAGCTGCGCGGCTACCTGCTCGCCGACGCCTCGGACGAGGAGGGCTTCCCTCCCGATCCCGACATGGGCATCGACGAGCTGGGCAGGGGCGTGCTGCACGTCCTGAGCAAGCGGAAGGGCGACCTGACCAAGGCCGACCTGGACGTGATGCGTCAGGTCGTCGAGCTGGTCGAGACCATGGGCGACCGGACGGACGACGACTCGCGGCGCGAGCTCATGTCCGTCGGGCACGACCCTCTCAGGGCATAACGTCCCGAATTCAACAAATGGTGGATGTGGGGCGACGCAAAGTGATGAAATGTGCGAAGCCGACTTCGTCCGAGGAGATCCGTTGAGAGACAACCTCGACCTCGCCGCGAGCGCCCAGCAGCTGGCCGACGCCGCCCCGACGGGATCGATCGACCGCGCCGCCGCCTCGTCCGTGGCCATCACGCTGGCCACGACGCGTGACATCGCCGACGCGCGGCAGGCCCTCGACGGGTTGACCCCGGAGGAGGTGCGCCAGGCGGCGCTCACCCTGTTCGACCGCCTCTCGGAGAGCTGACCTCACCGTTCGGGACCGCTCGGACCGGGTGAAGCCTGGCGATCCGCTCGGACCGGGTGAAGCCTGGCGATCCGCTCGGACCGGGTGAGGGCGGGCGATCCGCTCGGACCGGGCGAAGCCGGGTGATCTGCTTGGACCGGGTGACGGCGGGCGGGCCGTCGGGCGCTCGGCACCGGCCGTCTGCCCGTACGGTGGGGGCATGCGGATCGGGGTCCTCGGGCCGCTCCAGGTGGCTGGGGCCGAGATCGGCGGCGCCCGGGTGCGCGCCCTGCTCGTCCGTCTGGCGCTCGACCCGGGCCGGGTGGTGACCGCCGAGCGGCTGATCGACGACCTGTGGCCCGGCGAGCCGCCCGCCCACCCGGCCGCGGCGCTCCAGTCGCTGGTCTCGCGGGCCCGCAGGCAGGCGCCCGGGCTGATCTCCTCGCACCCGGCCGGCTACCTGCTGGACGTGCCGCCCGGCGAGGTGGACGCGTCGGCGTTCGAGCTGCTGGTGCGGGCCGGTGACCCGCGCGGCGCGCTGGCGTTGTGGCGCGGGCCCGCGCTGGCGGACGCGGCCGGGCTGGCGTTCGCCGCCGCGCCCGCGGCCCGGCTGGAGGAACTGCGCCTCACGGCCCTGGCCGCCGCGATCACCGCCGACCTGGCGTCCGAGCCGGCGCCCGCCCCCGCCTCCGCGCCCGACTCCGCGCCCGACTCCGTCCTCGCGCCCGAGCCGGCGTCCGAGCAGGCGCGGGGCGGACGTGGGGGCGGGCCGGGGGTCGTGGCCGAGCTGGAGGAGCTGGTCGCGGCGCACCGGCTGCGGGAGCCGTTCCACGCCCTGCTCATGCGCGCGCTGGTGGCGCGCGGACGGCGCGGCGAGGCGCTGGAGGTCTTCGAGCGGATCAGGGCCGACCTCGCCGACGAGCTGGGCGTCGATCCCGGCCCCGAGCTGCGCGCGGCCCACATGGCGGCGTTGCGCGACCCGGCTCCCGCGCCGAGGGGCAACCTGCCCGCCCGGCTCACCGGTTTCGTCGGCCGGGCCGGCGACGTCGCCCGGCTGCACGCCCTGCTGGGCGGCCCGGACGAGCGGCTGGTCACGCTGGTCGGCCCCGGCGGCGTGGGCAAGACCCGCCTGGCGCTGGAGGCGGCCGGCGGCCTCGACGTGCCCGACGGCGTGTGGCTGGTCGAGCTGGCCTCCGCCACCGGGGTGCGGGCCGCGGTCGAGAGCGTCCTGCGGACGACCGACGTGGTCCGGGCGCTGCGCGGCACGTCGCCGCTCATCGTGCTGGACAACTGCGAGCACGTCGTGGAGGAGGCCGCCACGGTCGCGCGGTGGCTGCTGTCGGAGGTCGCCGGGCTGCGCCTCCTGGCCACCAGCAGGGAGCCGCTCGACATCCCCGGCGAGGTGCTGCATCCCGTCCTGCCGCTGCCCGAGGCCGCGGAGCTGTTCCTGGCGCGGGCCGCGGCGGCCAGGCCCGGCCTGGCGGTGAGCGCGGCCGAGGCCGGGCGCATCTGCCGGGAGCTCGACGGCATCCCGCTGGCGATCGAGCTGGCCGCCGCCCGGCTGCGCACGATGCCGGTGTCCGTGCTGGTCCGGCAGCTCGGCGACCGGCTGGCCTTTCGCGGGGGACGTACGTCCGAGCCGCGTCATCGTACGTTGCGCGACGTCATCGACTGGAGCTGGAACCTGCTGTCGGCGCCGGAGCGGGAGCTGCTGCGCGGGCTGACCGTCTTCTCCGGCGGCGCGACGTACGAGGCCGTCGCGGAGGTGTGCGGCGGCGACCCGGACGATCTCGCCTCGCTCGTGGACAAGTCGCTCGTCTCGGTCTCCGGCGACCGCTACTCGATGCTGGCCACCATCAGGCAGTACGCCGCCGCCGACCTGCCCGCCCTCCGGCAGGCCCACGCCCGCTACTACACCCGGCTGGCCGAGACCGCCGACCCGCTCCTGCGTACCGGCGAGCAGCTCGCCTGGCTGGCGGTGCTGGACGCCGAGCAGGACAACCTCGACGCCGCCCTGCGCCACTCCGACGACCCGCTCAGGCTGATCCTGCCCCGGTTCTGGCCCTGGATCATGCGCGGACGGCGGCGCGAGATGAGCGAGCGGGCGGCGGCCGTGCTGCGCCGGGTCGGGGACGTGCCGCCGCCGGGACGCGAGCTGGCGCACGGGCTGTGCCGGGTGCTCACGGGCGGCGAGCCGACCCCGGCGGTGCTCGGCTCCGACCATCCCGCCGCGCTGAACTTCTGGGCCATGAGCGGCGCGCAGCGCCCGCCCGCCGACGTCGTCGAGCTCACCGAGGACGTCGTCGAGCGCCTGCGCGACTCCCCCGACCTGTGGACGCGCTCGGCCGCGCTGCTGGTCGGCGGCATCGTCCGGTTCGAGTACGGCACGGTCGCGGGCGCGCAGGACCTGCTCGGCCCGGCCCTCGACGGCTTCCGCCGCACCGGCGACCGCTGGGGCCAGTGGGCCTGCCTCTACTGGTTGTCGCTGGTCGCCGAGAACCGGGGCGACTTCGCCGCCGCGCTCGCCCGCGCCGAGGAGCCGGGACGGCTGGCCGCGGAGCTGTCGGGGCTGGACGCGCCGTTCGGCCCGATGACGTTCCTGCTCCGGCTCGGGCAGCTCAAGGCGCGGGCGGGCGACCACGAGGGGGCCGCCGCCACGCTGGCGCAGGCGTGGCGGTCGGCGCTGCGGGCCGAGGACGCGGTGACCCAGGCCAGGGTCCTGCACGCCCGCGCCGAGCTGGCCCGGCGCAGCGGCGACCGGCCGGAGGCGGCCCGGCTGCTCGACCGCGCGCTGACGCTCGACAACGGGGAGGGGCCCGCGCAGTTCAGGGCGTTCATGCAGGTCGAGCTGGCCCGCGTGGCGGAGCCCGGCCCGCCGCTGCGCACGGCGCTGGAGCTGATGGAGACCTGCGGCGACCGGACGGCCCGCGCGACCGTGCTGGAGGGCGCGGCCGAGCACCTGCCGCCCCGGCCGGCGGCCGAGCTGCTGGGCGCGGCCCGCGCGCTGCGCGGCGTCGCCGGCTCAGCCGACCCCGCCCTGGTCGCCCTGGACGGACGGTGCCGCTCCGCCCTCGGCACCGACGCCTTCCACGAGGCTCTGACCAGCGGCGCGGCCCTGCCGAACCCGGAGCGGCACGCATTGTCGCTGCTCGGCTGAGCCCGTCGCGTACGCGGCATCCGCCGCCGGGCCATATGGTCGGGGAAGAGGCCACGGAAACCGACGACGAACCCCTTCTCCGCCGCTCCCGGGACGACCATGGAAAACCTTCCGGTTTCGCGGCGGATACGCGAGGGTTGTGGCAACTTTCCACCGCAATGTGAGGAGATCTGTGGCCAGTCCAAGTGTGGTCGACACCCGGGGCAGTGACTTCGCCCGGCTAGCCCGCCGAATCTCTGACGCCGGTCTCCTCGACCGGCGTCCGGTCTATTACGCGGTGCGGCTGACCATCGTGGTCGCCGCGTACCTCGGCTGCTGGGCGTTGTTCGCCTGGGTGGGCGACTCGTGGTGGCAACTGCTCGTCGCGGTCGCGCTGGCCGTGGTCTTCGCGCAGATCGGCTTCGTCTCCCACGACCTCGGCCACCGCCAGGTGTTCAGGAAGCGGCGGCCGAGCGACGTGACGGGTCTCCTGCTGGGGAACCTCGGCATCGGCCTGGGCTGGGGATGGTGGACCAGCAAGCACAACCGCCACCACTCCAACCCCAACCACGAGGACCACGACCCCGACGTCTCACCCGCGGTCATCGTCTGGTCGGACGACCAGGTGGCGCGCAGCGCGGGCCTGCCGCGTGCCGTCGCGAAGTACCAGGCGTTCCTGTTCTTCCCGCTGCTCACCCTTGAGGCCTGGCACCTGCACATCGCCAGTTTCAAGGCGCTGCTCGCGCCGTCGGCCAAGCGGCCGTGGGCGGAGCTGGCGCTGCTGACCGCCCACGTCGTGCTCTACTTCGGCGCGGTCTTCGCCGTGCTGCCGTTCGGCAAGGCGCTGGTGTTCCTGATCGTGCATCAGGGGCTGTTCGGCCTCTACCTGGGCTCCACGTTCGCGCCCAACCACAAGGGCATGCCCGTCCTGACCAAGAACGACAAGCTGGACTTCCTCCGCAAGCAGGTGCTGACCTCCCGCAACGTCAGGGGCGGCCTGTTCACCGACGTGGCGCTCGGCCAGCTCAACTACCAGATCGAGCACCACCTGTTCCCGAACATGCCCGCGCCCAACCTGCGCAAGGCGCAGCCCATCGTCGAGAGCTACTGCGCCGAGGTCGGCGTCAGCTACCTGCAGACCGGGCTTCTCGCCTCCTACGGCCAGGCCCTGCGCCACCTGCACGAGGTGGGCGCTCCGCTGCGCCGCTGAGCCTCAGCCCTCCTCCTGCGCCCGCCTCTCCAGGTCGGCACGGCGTCGTTCGAGGTCGGCGATCAGCTCGGACTGCTCGTCGGCCTGGGCGATCATGGCCGAGGTCTCGATCTGGTCGGTCGCGCCCATGGTGCCCACCTGGTCGCGCAGGTCCTGGTTCTCCGCCTTCAGCCGGGCCAGGTCCTCTTCGACCTGCCGGAGCTCATCCTTGGTACTCATCTCGGTCAACTACCCCGGCACTCGCAAGACCATACAAAATGGAGCACATGCGTAGATTGTCGGCGAGCACCGCGGTGTCCCTCGCGGTGGTCGCCGTCACGCTCGCCGGCACTCTGGTCGCCGGGCTCAGGAGCGAGCAGTCCTCCGGCGTGCTGGACGTGGTGCTGCCGATCGTGTCGTGCGGCGCGCTGCTGCTGCGGCGGCGCCTTCCCGTCACGTCGCTGATCGTGATCGTCGTGGCGGTGTCCGCCTACTATCCGCTCGCCCGGTTCGACGGGCCGCTGGTCGTGCTGCTGTTCGTGGCCCTCTACACCGCCGCCGACCAGGGACGGCTGGCCGCCGCGATCGCCACTGGGGCCGCCGTGCTGCTGGCGATGGGGTTCGGCGAGGCCCACGGGTCCAGGCACGTGGACAACGGCACGTTCGGCGCGATCACCGGCTGGGTGGTGGCCGCGATCGCGTTCGGCGGGGTCACCAGGAACCGCCGGGCGTACCTTCAGGAGGCGCAGCGGCGCGCGCTGGACGCCGAGCACTCCAAGGAGGAGGAGGCCAGGCGGCGCGCGAGCGAGGAACGCCTGCGCATCGCCAGGGAGCTGCACGACGTGCTCGGGCACAACATCTCCATGATCAACGTGCAGGCGTCGGCCGCGCTGCACGGGCTGGCCAGGCGTCCCGAGAAGGCCGAGGCCGCGCTGCGGACCATCAAGGAGACCAGCAAGGACACGCTGCGCGAGCTGCGCACCACGCTGGGGGTGCTGCGCCAGGTGGACGAGGACGCGCCGACCAGGCCCGCTGACAGCCTGGCGCGGCTGCCGGACCTGGTCGCGGCGTCGGGGCTGGAGGTGGCCGTCGAGCCGTCCGGGCCGCTGGACGCCGTGCCGACCGAGGTCGACCTGGCCGCCGCCCGCATCATCAAGGAGTCGCTGACCAACGTCGCCCGCCATTCCGGCACGACGAAGGCCACCCTCTCCGTCAGCAACGCGTCCGGGAACCTCCTGATCCGGGTCGAGGACGACGGCCCGGGCGCCACGTACACCGAAGGCAGCGGCTTCGGCCTGCAGGGCATGCGCGAGCGCGCCGCCGCGCTCGGCGGCGACCTGGAGGCCGGCCCGCGCCCCGAGGGCGGCTTCCGCGTCGTCGCCCGCCTGCCACTGAACGGAGTCCGATGATCCGCGTACTGCTCGCCGACGACCAGACCCTGGTCCGCGCCGGGTTCCGGTCGATTCTCTCCGACGAGGACGACATCGAGGTCGTCGGCGAGGCCGGCACCGGCGCGGCGGCCGTGGCGGGCGCCCACGAGCACCGGCCCGACGTCGTGCTCATGGACATCCGCATGCCCGAGCTCGACGGCCTGGAGGCCACCCGGCGCATCGCGGGCGACCCGCGGCTCGATGGCGTCAAGGTCATCATCCTGACCACCTTCGACCTGGACGACTACGTCTACGGCGCGCTGCGCGCGGGGGCGGGCGGGTTCCTGGTCAAGGACACCGAGCCGGCCGAGCTGATCCACGCGGTCCGGGTCGTGGCCAGGGGCGACGCGCTGATCTCGCCGTCGGTGACGCGGCGGCTGATCGCCGAGTTCGCCGGCCGGGTCAAGCGGCCGGAGCCGGGTCCCGCGCTCAACGCGCTCACCGAGCGCGAGCGCGAGGTGATGGGGCTGGTGGCGGCCGGGCTGTCCAACGACGAGATCGCCGCCCGGCTGGTGCTCAGCCCCGCCACGGCGAAGACGCACGTCAGCCGCATCATGACCAAGCTCGGCGTGCGCGACAGGGCCCAGCTCGTGGTGGTCGCCTACGAGGCCGGGATGATCACGCCGGGCTGGCTTACAACCTGAGTCGTACGTCTGCGGTGATCTTCGGCCCGTGGTTGTACGCCCGATTGCAGACCCGGGCATGACGCGGTGGATCATGCCGTGCCGCCAGGCTCTCGGCATGGACACCGTCGACCTCGCCCGGCTGCAGTTCGCGTTCACCGCGGGCGCGCACTTCCTCTTCGTCGCGCTGACGCTCGGCCTGGCGACGCTGGTGGCCGTCGTCCAGACCCGGGCCACGTTCAGCGGCGACCCCGTCCACCTGCGGATGACGAGGTTCTGGGGGCAGCTCTACATCATCAACTACGCCATGGGCATCGTCACCGGGCTGGTCATGGAGTTCCAGCTCGGCCTGTCGTGGAGCGGGCTGACCGACTACGCGGGCAACGTCTTCGGCGCCTCGCTGGCGATCGAGACGCTGGTGGCCTTCTTCGTCGAGGCCACGTTCCTGGGCCTGTGGATCTTCGGCTGGCACCGGCTGAACCGCTGGGCGCACCTGGCGCTGATCTGGGTCGTCACGCTCACCGCGTACGCGTCGGCGTTCTGGATCATGATCTCCAACGGCTTCCTGCAGAACCCGGTGGGCCATGCCGTCGAGGGCGGCCGGCTGCGGCTCACCGACTTCGGGGCGATGATCGCCAATCCGGCCGCGCAGATCGCGTTCGGGCACGTCATGGGCGGCGCGATGATCGTCGGCGGGTTCTTCATGGCCGGGGTGAGCGCCTACCACCTGCGCAGACGCACCGCCGAGCACGACCTGTTCAGGAAGTCGCTGCGGATCGGCGTCGGCGTCGCGCTGCCGGCCTCGTTCTTCACGGTGACGTTCGGCGGGCTCGGGTTCCAGACCCTCCAGCCGTCCAAGGCGGCGGCCTGGACGGGGAAGGCCGAGCGGCTGGCCGCCGTGCAGGCGGACATGGCGGCCAGGTTCGGGCCGGGCGACTACCTGCCTGCGACCGGCTGGGTGCAGGGAGCCGGCATCACGATGATGATCCTCTGGGTGGTGATGACCGTCGTGGCGGGGCTGAGCCTGCCGCTGACGTTCTTCCGGCCGGTCGTGCGCGGCTTCCGGGCCTGGCACCTGCTGCTGACGCTGATGATCCCCGTGCCGTTCGTCACCATGCTCGCCGGGTGGACCTTCCGCGAGATGGGCCGCCAGCCGTGGGTGGTCTACGGGCTGCTGCGGACGTCCGAGGCCATGTCGCCGGTGACGGCGGGCCAGATGCGGCTGTCGCTGACGGCGTTCGTGTCGGTGTTCACGGTGCTGATCGCGGTCAACTACTGGCTGCTGGCCCGGACGGCCCGGCGCGGGCCCGGCGCGGTCGCGCTCGGCGCCCTTCCGGCCGAGACCCCCGTCCCCGTCCCGGCGTTCTGAGGGAGCCGATCATGGAGATCTTCGTCCTGGCCTTCTTCGCCCTCGGCTACCTCGTGCTGGGCGGGGCCGACATCGGGGTCGGCATGGCGCTGCCGTACCTCGGGCGGTCGGCGGGCGAGCGGCGCGAGGTGATCGCCGCGATCGCGCCGTTCTTCCTCGGCAACGAAGTGTGGCTGGTGGCCTCGGCCGGGGTGCTCGCGGGGCTCTTCCCCGACCTGGAGGGCCACCTGCTGAGCGACAACTACGCGGTGATCGTCGCGCTGCTCGTCACGTGGGTGGTCAGGGACATGGGCCTGTGGCTGCGGGGGCGGGTGCCCGGGGCGCGCTGGCAGGCGTTCTGGGACGGCGGGATCGTGGCCGGGAGCTGGGGGCTGGCGCTGAGCTGGGGGCTGCTGCTCGCCGAGGTGCTGCTCGGCATCCAGGGGCCGCTCGTGCTGCTGGCCGCGCTGGTGGTGGCGGCGCTGTTCGCGGTGCACGGGCTGGCGTTCGCGGCGCTGCGGCTGCGCGGATCGCTGCGGGAGCGGGCCGGGGTGTTGTCCGGCGAGGCGGGCGAGGGCCGCACGTACGCGCTGACGGCCGGGGCGCTGCTGGTGGTCGGGGTGCTGGCCGGGCTGCGGCTGCCGCTGGTGGCGGGGTCGTCGGGGGCGCTGCTGACGCCGGTGATCCTCGCCCTGATCCCGCTGCTGGTCGCCTCGCAGGGATGGGTGTGGTGGACGTTCCGGCACCGGGTGAGCGGGCCCTCGTACCTGTGAGCAGCGCGGGTCCGTCCGGCCTGGGGCCAGGCGGGCCCTCGTACCTGTGAGCAGCGCGGGCCCGTCCGGCCTGGGGCCAGGCGGGTGGCCGGGGCGGGCACCCGCCTGGCGTCGGGGTCAGAACAGCGGGGCGCCGTCTCGGGTCAGCCGCCAGTTGGCGGAGGCGAAGTCGGCGGGGTTGATCGTGCCCTTGGCGGTGGCGTACTCGATCAGCGCCTGGCGGATCTCCACCTGCGCGTTGTACAGCACGGGAGCGGTGGTGACGTGCGGGAAGCCGCCGCCGCCCGACTGGCGGTAGTTGTTGATCGCGACCACGAACTCCTTGCCAGCCGGGATCGGCGCGCCCTCGAAGGTGAGGTTGGCGATGCGCTGCCCGGCGGGCTTGGCCACGTCGATGTCGTAGGAGACGCCCGAGAGCTGGTCGTAGTTGTAGTCCGGGGTGTTGCCGGCGTTGGTCAGCTTGGCGACGTCCACCGGGTCGCCCGGGTTGAGCTGGTTGAAGTACCGGGCCGAGTACTCCAGGTAGTCCTTGATCTGGGCGCCGGTCAGCTTGATCGCCAGCAGCGTGTTGTCGTAGACGTAGAGCCCGGCCACGTCCCTGACCCGCACGTCACCGGCGGGGAAGACGGCGGTGCGGCTGAACGGCGCGGCGATCGACAGCACCGGCAGCGTGTTGCCCGGCAGGGCGGCCTTCACGGTCTCGGTCTGCACCTGCTGGATGTAGTCCAGGATCGGCGTGTCCTTGTACGGCGACTCGGCCGCCGACAGCTCCTCGGCCGACTTGGCGACGACCTTGTTGACGTAGCCGACCGTGGTGTCGTGCTGCGGCTTGAGCAGCGAGACGATCTTCGGGTCCTCCGTCACCGTGTTGGTGTTGAGCGTGGCCGAGCTCTTGCCGGTCACGACCCACTTCCCGCGCTGCTTGGTGAGGGTGAAGTCGAGCCGCGACAGGCGCTGGCCCCACTTGCCCGGCTCGGTGAGCAGCACCTGCTGCCCGGTGGTCCTGTTGGTCACGAAGCGCTGGGCGACCTCGTTGTGGGCGTGCCCGAACAGCACCGCGTCGATGCCCGGCACCTGCTCGGCGACCATCGCCGAGGCGTTCTCCACGGGCAGGTCGGTGCCGTAGGAGGACATGCCGCTGTCGCCGGCGTGCGCGGTCACCACGACCACGTCCGCGCCGAGGCCGCGGATGACCGGCACCCACTTCCTGGCCGACTCGACCAGGTCGGTGAAGCGCAGCTTGCCCTCGACGTTCGCCTTGTCCCAGATGGCCACCCCGGGGTTGGTCAGGCCGAGCACGCCGACCTTGATCGGCTTGTCGCCCTTGACCTTCATGGTCTTGATCACGAACGGCCGGTACGCCGGCAGCCCGCTCCCGGCGTGCACGGCGTTGGCGCCCAGCACCGGCGCCCGCATCTGCCTGATCCAGGTGGCCAGCAGCGGCAGACCGTAGTTGAACTCGTGGTTCCCGAGGGTGACGGCGTCGTAGCCGATGGCGTTCATGGCCTTGGCCATCGGGTGGGTCTGCCCGGTCTCGGTGATCGGCTCGACCTTGGCGTAGTAGTAGGCCAGGGGCGTGCCCTGGATCGTGTCACCCGAGTCGAACAGCAGCGTGTGGTCCGCCCCGCGCTCGGCCCTGACCTTGTTGACCAGCGACGACACCTGGGCCAGGCCGATGGTGTTGCCCTGCTTGTCGGCGTAGGCGGCGTCCTTGAAGTAGTCCCAGTTGAGGGCGTTGCTGTGGATGTCCGACGTCCCCATCACGGTGACGGTGACGCTCTTGTCCCCGCTCGCGTGGGCGGGGAGCGCCACCAGGGCCAGCGCGGTCAGCGCGGCGGCCCCTGTGGCGGCGAGCTTCTTGGTCTGCATGTGCCTGGAGGGTAACCAGGACAAATTACTCGTTGGTTACGAAATCGCGGATCAAGGCTGTCACCTCTTCGGGACGTTCGTGTAGCACCACATGCCCGCTGTCCAGCTCGGCGTAACGGCTGCCGGGCAGCGCGGCGTGCAGGGCGCGGGCGTGCCCGACCGGGACGAGGTGGTCCTGCGTGCAGCCGACGACCAGCGTGGGCGCGGTGATGCTCGGGAGCAGGTCCCTGATGTCGGTCCTGAGGTCCAGCTCGATCTGGCGTACCGTGCCGGGGGGCGGGTCGCCGGCCGTCATGGCCTTCAGGCCGTCCTCGCCCAGGCCGCTCACGAAGGCCGGGCTGAAGCCGACCAGCGGGCCGTACGCCGCGAAGCTCTCGGGGTCGGTGGCCGCCAGCCGGGCCCAGGTGCGCAGGCCGAGCCGGAGCCGGGGGTCGCCGGCGTGCGTCCAGCCCGCGATCAGCACCAGCCGCCTGACCAGCTCGGGATGCCGGGCGGCGACCCCCGCCGCCACCACCGCGCCCAGCGAGAAGCCGACCAGGTCGGACGGGCCGCCGTCCGGGAAGGTCGCCGCGACCTGCTCGATCAGCAGGTCGAGGGTGAGGTCGCCGCCGGGGTCGGCGGTCTGGCCGCTGCCCGCGTAGTCGGGGGTGATCACCGTGCGGATGTCGGTGAAGTTCTGGACGAGGTGGCCGTAGTTGGTGGCGGCGTCGCCGCCGGTGCCGTGCACCATGACCAGGCCGGGGCCGCTGCCCGCCCGGTTGAAGTGCACGGGTCCGCCGTCGTGGATGACCGTGGGCATGGGTGTCTCCTAGAGGTTTCCGCCGCCGGTGGCGTCGAGGGTGGTGCCGGTGACGAAGCTCGCCGCGGGCGAGGCGGCGAACGCGACCACGTCCGCGATCTCGCCGGGCTCGCCGATGCGGTTGAGCGCGTGCCTGCTCGCGGCGTACGCGCGGGCCCCGGGGTCGCCCAGCCAGCCCGCGTTGACGTCGGTGTCGACGATGCCGGGCGCGACGTTGTTGACCGTGATGCCGCGCGGCCCCAGCTCCTTGGCCAGAGCCAGCGTGAACACCTGCACCGCGCCCTTGGTCATCGCGTACGCGATGCCCTCGGGGTAGGCGATGCGGGTCACCCCGGAGGTGATGTTCACGATGCGGCCGCCGTCGGGGATCAACGGCAGCACCTGCCGGGTGAGGAAGAACAGGCCCTTGACGTTGACCGCGAACAGCCGGTCGTAGCCCTCCTCCGTCTCCTGCGCGAGGGGCTTGGACAGGCCGATGCCGGCGTTGTTGACCAGCACGTCCAGCACGTCGGTCTCCTCGGCGACCCGGCGGGCGAGCCGCTCGGCCTCCTCCGGCACGCCCAGGTCGGCCCGCACGGCCACGGCGTCCGCCCCGATCAGCCGGACGACCTCCTCGGCCGCGGCGGCGTCCCGGGCGTAGTTCACGATCACGCGGAACCCGTCCTTGGCCAGGCGCAGCGCGACGGCCCGGCCGATGCCCCTTCCGGCGCCCGTCACCAGGGCAGTCCTCATCGCTCGAATCCTTTCTTTAGCGATCGATACAGAAACCATAACATAGCGATCGCTATAGAATGAGGGCATGGCGAGGCAACGGGCATTCGACAGGGACGCGGCGCTGGAGAGCGCGCTGCGCGCGTTCTGGGAGCACGGCTACGAGGCGACCTCGATCGCCGCGCTGACCGCCGCCATGGGCATCAGACCGCCCAGCCTGTACGCGGCCTTCGGCGACAAGCGGCGGCTGTTCGAGGAGGCGGTGCGCCGCTACCAGCTCACCCACGGCGCGTTCACCACCCGGGCGCTCGCCGAGGAGCCCACCGGCCGCCAGGCCGTCGAACGCGTGCTGCGCGAGTCGGCCGCCGAGTACACGAACGCCGACCACCCGCCCGGCTGCCTGATCATCACCGCCGCGGTCAACTGCGGGCCGGAGTCCGCCGACGTGGAGGAGTTGCTGCGGGGGTTCAGGCAGGCGGCGAAGGCGGCGATCAGGAAGCGGGTGGACGACGACGTCGCGGCCGGCCGCCTGGCCCCCGGCACCGACACGGAAGCCCTGGCCACCTTCTTCGCGTCGGTGATCCAGGGCATGTCCACGCAGTCCCGCGACGGCGCCTCCTACGCCGGCCTGCTGAGCGTCGCCGAACTCGCCATGACGGCCTACCCGCCTCCACCGTCCTGACGTCCGAACTACTGCGACATGACGCCCGCGTCCTCCGGGGGCAGCTCGGGGGGCGAGGCGCGCAGCCAGCGGCAGCCGTGCGGTCCCAGCGCGAGCTTGGCCGTGCCGTCGGCCGACACCTTGATCGTGCCGTCCACCAGCAGGTCCGTGAGGTCGCAGTTCTCCAGGCCGTCCAGCCGCAGCTCGACGTCCTTGGCCGTGTCGCACAGGTTGTGGGCGACCACGACCGTCGCGCCGTCGGCGTCGCAGCGGTGGGAGAAGATCGCGTCGTCGCCGGCGTCCAGCACCGTGTACTGCCCCCACGCCAGCTCAGGGCACTCGCGGTACCGCTCGATGAGGAGCTGGAACCAGCGCAGCAGCGAGTCGGTGTCGCGTTTCTGGTCGGCCACGTTGACCCGGTCGGGCGCGAAGGCGCCCTCGGGGATCTCGCGGACCGTCTCCTCCGTCTGGCTGAAGCCGCCGTCCTCGGACCACTGCATGGGGATGCGGACGGCCATCCGGCCCTCTTCGTCCAGGTTCTCCCCCATGCCGATCTCCTCGCCGTAGAAGATCACGGGGGTGCCGGGAAGGGAGAACAGCAGGCTGTAGGCCATCTTGATGCGCCGCAGGTCGCCGCCGAACATCGTGGGCAGCCGCCGCCGCAGCCCGCGGCCGAAGATCTGCATGTCCTTACGGGGGCCGAACGCCTCGAAGATCTCCTGACGTTCCTCGTCGGTGAGCTTGTCGAGGGTCAGTTCGTCGTGGTTGCGGAGGAACATCGCCCATTGGCAGTCCTTGGGGGCCCGGGGGCGTTCCTGCAGGGCGTTCATCAGGGGGCGGGCGTTGTTGCGGGCGAAGGAGAGCCAGCTGTTCTGCATGCCGATGAAGTCGAAGCACATGGTGATCTGGTCACCGAGCCCTTCACCGAAGTACCGCAGTAATTCCTTGTAGGGCAGGTTGACCTCGCCCAGCAGGATCGAGCCGCCCTTGCGCCTGGTCATGAAGGCCCGCAGGTCGGCCAGGAACTCGTGCGGGTTGGCCAGCTTGGGGTTGACGTTCTCGATGAGGAACGGCACCGCGTCCACCCGGAAGCCCGACAGGCCGAGCTCCATCCAGAAGCCGAGGATGCGGGTGATCTCGTCCCTGACCTCGGGGTTGCCGACGTTCAGGTCCGGCTGGTGACGGTAGAAGCTGTGCAGGTAGTACTGGCCGCTGCCCTTGTCGTACTGCCAGATGGAGTCCTCCTTGTCGGGGAAGACCACCTGTTTCGGGTCGTCGGGCTCGGGGGTGTCGGACCAGACGTACCAGTCGCGCATCGGCGAGTCCTTGCTCTTGCGCGACTCCTTGAACCAGGGGTGCTGGTCAGAGGTGTGGTTGACGACCAGGTCCGCGATCACCCGCAGGCCCCGGTCGTTGGCGGTCCGCATGAACTCCACGAAGTCGCCCAGGGTCCCCAGGCGGGGATCGATGCTGTAGAAGTCGGTGATGTCGTAACCGTCGTCCCGGTTGGGGGTGGGGAAGAACGGCATCAGCCAGAGGCAGGTCACGCCGAGACCCGCGAGGTAGTCGATCTGCTGGGTCAAGCCGCGGAAGTCGCCCACGCCGTCGCCGTTACCGTCCTTGAACGTCTCCACGTCCAGGCAGTACACGACGGCATTTTTCCACCAGACGTCGGAGGTGTACGTCAGTCGCATGGCGGCCCTGCTACCCACCCGGCCAGAAGAAATGTCCTTTTGGTGGTTTGCGTCCGGTTCTAATCCCGTGACCTGGGGCCACCAGGGCATCGCCGAACCCCGAGCGGTGTCCGTGCGCGGTCAATAGTTCGGTAGCCGAACTGATGGTAACCTGATCTCATGGCCAAGCCCGAGGAGCAGCTAGGAGTCGTCTCCGCCCTGGTGCGCTCGACCTTCCTGGTCAACGCCGTCTACGCCGAGTCCGCCCGCGCGTACGGGCTGACCTCCCAGCAGGGCCAGCTCCTGTGCGTGCTGATGGCCCAGCCGTACGGGATGAGCGAGCTCGGCGCGATGTTGCGCCTGGCCAAGTCGAGCCTCACCGAGCTGGTCGATCGCACCGCGCAGCGCGGCATGGTGCGCCGCGAGCCCGACCCGGCCGACCGGCGCGCCGTCCAGGTCACCCTGACCGAGGAGGGCGCCAAGCTCGCCGACGAGTTCTACACCGAGGCGTGCCGGCGCATCGACGAGCTTCCGTCGGGGCTCGACGAGGCCGAGCGCGCCACGCTCGCCGACCTGCTCTCCCGCCTGGTGCGGGACAACAACGCCCCGACCGTCTTCATCGAGCGCGCCGACACTCCCTGACCGCGACCCGGCGTCACACCCCGGCCGGCGCCGGCTCGGCGGCGACCCCGAACAGCTCCGCGAAGCGTCCGGTGAACAGGTCCCTGCCCTTGTAGTCGGCCACCGACTCGGCCGGCAGCACGATCGGCCCCTCGGGCGAGGGCAGCTGGCCGACGCCTCCTTCGGCCCCCAGCGGCAGCAGCACGAACGGCAGCGGCGACGGCCGGTACACCGACGAGGGCGCCTCGCCGTTCGGTCACCCGTACGTGGCCGCGGGGCGTGCGCGCGTCACCGAGGTCACCGCCGAGGTAGCCGGTCTGCACGCGCACGCCGTACGCGCGGAACCAGATGTCGGCCGACAGCTCCCCCGCCGTGGACCCGACCGCGAACGGCCCGCTCCCGGACGATCCGGCCACGCCGCATCAACCTGTCATAGGGGAAGAACATCCTCCCGGCCCATTCCGGCCGGGCGAGGGCCCGCATGGACGCGGCGTTCTGGACGAAGGCGTCCTCGGGCTCGACGAGCGCGACGTCCGCGTGCTCGCGTAACCCGAACCGCAACGGCCCGAAAGTTCTCCGCCCCGGCGCGATGAGTTCCGGCGGCCCCGCCGGTACGTATCCGTGAACCTGTCACCAGCGATGAGGAGAGACAGCCATGACCGAGACCCGAGCGCACGACGTGGCCGCCATCAAGAGCGTCCTTGAGCGCCTCTACCAGGCATGGGCCGACGGCGACGCCGACGCCTTCGTCACCGACTACACCGAGGACGCCACCTCGATCCTGCCCGGCAGCGTGCGCCGGTCGAGGGAGGAGGTCCGCGGGAAGATGGCCGAGGGCTTCGCGTCCTACCTCAAGGGCAGCACGACCGTCGACAAGCTGGAGAACATCCGTTTCCTGGGCGAGAGCGCCGCGATCGCGGTGAGCGAGACCGGCGTCCTCTTCCCCGGCGAGACCGAGGTCCCCGCCGAGCGTATGGTGTACGCGACCTGGGTGCTGGAGAAGCGGGACGGCGCCTGGCTGCTCGCGGCCTACCACAACAGCCCGGCCGTCGTGGCAGGCTGACGTACCCGTAAGGCGGAAGGCAGGGCAGGGGCGTGGACACGGTGACGCCGGTGGAGGAGGGCTTCGATCGCCGGATCGAGCCGTTCCGCAAGGAGCTGATGGCGTACTGCTACCGGATGCTCGGCTCGCCCCACGACGCCGAGGACCTGGTCCAGGACACGTACCTGCGGGCATGGCGGGCCCGGGAGCAGTACGACGGGACGCGCAGCTCCCTGCGCACCTGGCTCTACCGGATCGCGACCAACGCCTGCCTGACGGCCTTGGAGGTCCGGGGGCGCCGGCCGCTGCCGTCGGGGCTGGTGGCCGCGTCCGACCCGCTGGCGCCGCTCGTCCAGGGGGAGAACCTGGCCTGGCTCCAGCCCCTGCCGGACTCGATGCTGGACGGCGGCGACCCGGCCGGCGCCGTGGTCGAGCGCAGCGGCCTGCGCCTGGCGTTCGCCGCCGCCCTGCAACACCTGTCGGCGCGCCAGCGCGGCGCGCTGATCCTGCGGGACGTGCTGAGCTTCTCCGCGTCGGAGTCGGCGGAGATCCTCGGCACCACCGTCGTGTCGGTGAACAGCTCCCTGCAGCGGGCGCGCGCCCGGGTGAAGGAGGCCGGCGTCCGGCGGGAACCCCTCGGCGAGCCGCCGCTGGCCGAGCAGCGCGCCCGGGTCGACCGCTACATGCGGGCCTTCGAGCGTGCCGACGTCGAGGAGCTCAAACGGCTGCTCACCGAGGACGTCGTCATGGAGATGCCGCCGATGCTCAACTGGTTCGCCGGGCGCGGCAACTACGGCCTGTTCATGGACTGGGTCTTCGAGGCGGCCGGCACCGACTGGCGGCTGGCGGCGGTCACGGCCAACGGCCAGCCCGGGTTCGCCGCCTTCCGGCGCGCCGGCGACCGTTACGAGCCCCACACGCTCCAGATCTTCACCGTCACCGCCGGGGGCATCAGCCGGAACTCGGTGTTCCAGGGGACCGAGATCTTCGCGGCCTTCGGCCTGGCGGCCGGGTTCGACGCGCCCCGATGACCCCGGCGCCCCCGCAAGGATCTTCAAGACCGGACGGATGCGGACGGCCGATGCTGGGCGGGTGATTCCTCCCGTTTCTCCCCCGGTGACCGGCGTGCGCCGTGGCCCGATGCTCGCCGTGCTGCTCACCGGTCAGGTCATGGCCTCCATGGACGGCTCGATCGTGTCGGTCGCCGCGCAGACCATCCGCCAGGACCTGCACGCCGGCGGCACGGCGATCCAGCTCGTCGTGTCGGGCTACCTCCTGACCGTCGGCGTGCTCCTGGTCACCTGCGCGCGGATCGGCGACCTCGTCGGGCAGCGGCGCGCGTTCCTGGTCGGGCTGGGCTGGTTCACCGGCGCCTCGCTGCTGTGCGGGCTGGCCCCCGACGTGGGCGTCCTGGTGCTCGCGCGGGTCGCGCAGGCCGTCGGGGCGGCGCTGCTCACGCCGCAGATCTTCGCGCTCATCCAGACGCACTGGCAGGGCGACGCCCGCCGCCGGGCGATCGGCCTGTACAGCATGGTGCTCGCCCTGGGCGTCGCGCTGGGGCAGGTCGTCGGCGGGCTGGTCGTCAGCGCCGACCTCCTGGGCCTGTCCTGGCGGCCGGTGTTCCTGCTCAACATCCCGATCGGCGTGATCTCGCTGGCCGTGGGGCCGCGCCTGCTGCCGCCCTCGCCCGTGGACTCCCGGGCGCGCCTCGACCCGGGCGGCGTGGCGATCCTGACCGCGGCCATGGCCGCGATCACCGTCCCGCTGATCTTCGGCCGCGACCTCGGCCGGCCGCTCTGGACGTGGATCTCGCTGGCCTGCGGCGCGGCGCTGTCGGTGGTGTTCGTCCGGCACGAGACCAGGGCCCGGCACCCCCTGCTGGACCTGGCGTCGGTACGGCCGCGCGGGGTGCGGCCGGGGCTGGCGGCGTGCTGGATCGTCATGGGCTGCTACACCGTCTTCCTGCTCACCCTCACGCTGCACCTCCAGACCGCGCTGGGGTTCTCGCCGCTGTGGGCGGGGCTGGCCTTCGTCCCGTACGCGCTGGGGTTCGGCGCGCTCAGCCTGAGCTGGACCCGGTACCCGCGGGGACTCCAGCGGGCTCTGCCGGTCGCTGGCCCGGTCGCCTTCGCGGCCGGGGCGGGCCTGCTGGCCCTGCTGTGCCGGGACGAGTGGCGGCCGGTCGTGGCCGTGCCGCTGCTGCTCCTGGCCGGGGCCGGGCACGCCGCCGGGTACAGCCCGCTGATCGCGCGCGTCACCACGCTGGTCGAGCCGCGGCTGGCGTCGGCGATCTCGGCGCTGAACGCCACCGGGCCGGTGCTGGCCGGGGTGACCGCCGTCGCCGGGCTCGGCAGCGTCTACTTCGCCGCGCCGTCCTCGGCCGACGGGCTCCTGCGGGTCGCCGCCGCGGTCGCCGTCCTGCTCGGGGGCGCGACCCTGTGCGCCGTCCGGGCGACCTGGCGGGGCGACGGCCCGGCGGTCACAGGAGGGTGCCGCCCGACACGTCGAACCTGACCAGCGCCTCGTCGATCCTGTGCAGGGTGTCCGGGTGCAGGGTGAGGTCGGCGGCGGCCAGGTTCTCCTCGATGTGGGCGGGGGTCCGGCTGCCCGGGATCGCCACCACGTGCTCGTCCTGGTGCAGCAGCCAGGACAGGGCGAGCTGGGCCGGGGTGATGCCGAGGCTGGCGGCCAGGGCGCGGATGGGGGCGTACCTGTCGTTGTTGCCGGCCAGGTTCTCCGCCGAGAACCGGGGCGCGTTGTGGCGGAAGTCGCCTTCCTCCAGCCGCTGGACCGTGCCGGTCAGGAAGCCGTTGCCCAGCGGGCTCCAGGCCACCAGGCCGACGCCGAGCTCGCGGGCCGCGGCCAGCAGGTCCGGCTCCACCGGCCGCCACATCGACCACTCGTTCTGCACGGCCGTCACCGGATGGACCGCGTGCGCGGCCCTGAGCTGGGCCGCCGTCACGTTGGACAGGCCGATGTGCCTGATCAGGCCGTCGCGCACCAGGTCCGCCATCGCGCCCACCGTCTCCTCCACCGGGACGCCGGGGTCCGGGTAGTGCAGGTAGTACAGGTCGATCACGTCGGTGCCGAGGTTGCGCAGACTGCGTTCGGCGTAGCGGCGGACCAGGCGCGGGTCGGCGTTCACGCGCAGCTCGTTGAACGCGTACCCGACCGGGTACGGGCGGCTGGGCTCGCCTTCGGGGATCGCCAGGCCGAACTTGGTGGCCACCACGACCTCGTCGCGGGGGCGTCCCTTGAGCGCGCGGCCGACCAGTCGCTCGTTGTGGCCGTCCACCCCGTAGGCGTCGCTGGTGTCGATGTGGGTGGCGCCGCCGTCGAGGGCGGCCTGCAACGCCTTCTCGGCACGGGTGTCGTCGACGTCGCCGTACACACCGGGCGAGAGCACCATCGCGCCGAAGCCGAGCGCGGGGACCTGCAGTGTTCCGAGTTCGCGTGTCTTCATGACGATGATCGTGCCGCCGGGGCTCGCCCGGCGTCCAAGACCCTTTGCTATAACCATCGGTTATGGACGTGCACCTGCGGGAGTTCCGCTACTTCGTCGCGGTGGCCGAGGAGCTGAACGTGACGCGCGCCGCCGAGCGGCTCTTCGTCTCGCAGCCGGCCCTGTCCAAGCAGCTCAGGGTGCTGGAGCGGCAGCTCGGGTTCGCGCTGGTGGAACGCGTGCACGGCGGCGTGACGCTGACCCGGCAGGGCGCGGCGCTGCTGCCGGTGGCCCGCGACCTGCTCGCACGCTGGGCCGCCGGCGTGGAGACGGCCCGCGCCGCCGCCCCCGCCGGGACGCTGGTCATCGGCATGCAGACGGCCGTCGGCCGCGGGTTGCAGCAGGAGGCGCTGCGCCTGTTCCGGCAGGCCCGGCCCGGGTGGGAGGTGTCGCTCCGGCTCGTCGGCTGGGACGACCCGAGCGGCGGCCTCGCCGACGGCTCCTCCGACGTGGCGTTCATCTGGCTGCCGGTGCCGCCGGGGCTGGCGACGTACGTGCTGGTCACCGAGGAGCGGGGGGTGGCGATGCCGGCCGGTCACCGGCTGGCCGGGATGGCCGAGGTCCCGTTCGCCGAGCTGCGGGACGAGCCGTTCATCGCGCTGCCCGCCGCGGCCGGCCCGCTGCGCGACTTCTGGCTCGCCCGCGACGCCCGGGACGACGACCCGGTCGTCGGCGTCACGGCGAACACGCCCGAGGAGGTGTTCGAGGCCGTGATCAGCGGGCTGGGCGTCGTCCTCGTGGCCGAGGGGAACGCGGCGCTCTACAAGCGTCCCGGCATGGTCTACCGCCCGGTGACGGGTCTCCAGCCGGGCCGGCTCGCCATCGCCTGGCGCCGCGAGGACGCCCGTCCCCACGTCACCGCCTTCGTCGAGGCCCTGAAACAAGCCGCCGCCACGGTCTGACTCCAGGAAAGGCTCGCATTTCCGGCGAGCCGCCCGAATTCATCGGTGCGTTTCGGGAAGTCGCCACTAAGGTCTGAACCCGACGCACCGGTAACACAGGAAGGCACCCCCTATGAACGACCACGCCATCACCTTCGACCTCATCGACGTCGACAAGGACGGCCGCATCTCCGCCGTCGAACTCGTCCGCCTGATGGAGATCCTCGGCCAGCCCATCACCCTGGACGCGGCCCAGGCAGGCGTGCGGAAACTGGACAAGGACGGCGACGGCCTGATTGACGTGGACGAGTTCGGCGCATTCCTGCAGAAATGACAGGAACAAGCTCTTGCTAGGCCAACTCTTGTCGCCTGATCCACAATGGCGACAGGAGGGACGACGGCCATCAAGAGTGATATCCGGCCGCCCCCTTCGACCCCGAGCCGTTCCGCATGATCGGCAAGGGCGAGGCGGCCGAGGGCCGCAACCTGGAGCCGCCGCAGACAGCCATGCGGCTCGGCGCCCGCGTCTGCCGGCGGCGGCTGACGGACCCCCGTGCGGCGGGGACCGGCCGGGACCGGCCGGCTCCCGTCAGGCGGTGTGCAGGTAGACCTGGCCGAAGACCTCGGACAGGTTCTTGATGTCGGTGGCGACGTCGGCCTCGGGGGTGCTGTAGTCGTAGACGGTGGCCAGCCTCGGGCGCACGGTGCCGAGCTTCTTGAGCTGGTCCCAGGTGGCGTTGGCCGCCCACTTCTCGCCGTACACGCGGTTGACCTGGCCCTGCGCGTCCTGCCAGCGGCTCCACAGGACGACCGTCTCGGCGGCGTCGGCCTGGAGCGGGGCGGCGATGCGGTCGGTGATGGCCTGGGTGGCCTGCTCGGCGGTGAGCTTGGAGGTGCCGGCGGCGGTGAACCCGGCGTCCTCGGCGGCGATCTGGGCGTAGGCGTCCCAGGCGCGGGCGCGGACCTGGATCCACTGGTTGCGCTGGGCCTCGGCGGCGTCGATCTTCCAGGTGGCGTACTCGGTGGCCAGGTGGCCGGTGTCCAGGGTGAGCTGGTCGATCTGGCCGCCGGAGAGCCAGGCGCCGATGCGGGCGGGGTCGAGCAGCGGGTACTTCTTGGTCATCTCGGCCTTGCAGGCGTCGTTGGCGCCGCAGCCGAACAGCGGGACCACCGTGTGCGCCGCCAGCTTCTTGCCCGGCACGAGGTTGCGCAGCGCGGTCGTGGCCTCGGTGACGAACTTGTCCAGCTCCTCGGCCGTGGCGAAGGTCTGGTTGTAGCCGAGCTGCGAGGTGAACCTGATCCCGGCGACCCCCGGCTGCGCCGCCAGGGCGGCGACCTTCTTGGCGGCCTCGGCCAGCTTGCCCGCCTTGTAGTCGTCGGCCAGCTCGGTCTCGATCCAGGTGCGCAGGCCGGCCCCGACCGCGCTCTTCACGGCCTGGCCCGCCGGGCTCTCGGCGGCGGCCGTCCTGGCGGCGGCCGAGATGCCGTCGGGGTCGACGTGGCATTTCTGGCCGTCCGGGCACTGGTCGGGGGTGCCGCCGTCCTCGGCGCCGTCGACGTCCGGGGAGCCGACGTCGTGCATCTCGCCGTCGCCCTCGGAGTCGGTCGCGCACTCGTTGCCCGCTTCGGTGCAGTCGACCACGATCTCGTGCATCGGGCCGGAGTCGATCATGTTCTTGCCGTCGTTGTCCAGCCAGAACCGGGCGATGTCGGCGGCCTCCTCGGGAGTGGCCAGCCAGCGGCAGACGACGTACGCCGGGGTGTCGGCGGACATCAGGTCGTTGCAGCCCCGTGGATCGTCCTCCGACCAGGCGGGAACTCCGACGCCGAGCAACGACAGGGCCAGTCCGATGACGAAGATCTTCCGCAGTCGCATGGCGCCTTTACTCCCATGGGGGGGCGATCGTGGGCAGATAGCACAATATCGGGACGATCAACAACCTTCAATGAGATCCACGGCAGTCCTCACGCGGCTCTCGACGGACAGTAGGCATCGCAGTCGAGCCCGGTCGAGGCGCCGGGGTAGATCACCCGCCTTCTCCACCCCGGCAGGTCTCCGCCCCCTGGCGAATATTGGGACGACAACGCGCCGCCACGAACGGCAGACTGGGACGGATTTGAACGTTTTCGAGGGGACCGGCCCAGTGCACAGCTACCTCCGCGACCTCGGGCTGCTCCGCGACCGCAAGTTCGCCCTGTTGTTGTCCGCGCGGACCATCTCCATGCTCGGCAGCGCCTTCGCGCCCGTGGCGCTCGCCTTCGGCATCCTGGAACTGCCCGGCGCGACCGCCACGACGTTGTCGGTGGTGCTCACCGCCGAGTCGCTGCCCATGATCGTGTTCATGCTGATCGGCGGGGTGATCGCGGACCGGCTGCCGCGGCAGCGGGTGATGATGGCCGGCGAGCTGCTCATGGCGCTGGGCTACTTCGCGCTGGCGGCGATGATGCTGACCGGCTGGGCGCCGCTGCCCGTGATGAGCGTCGCGGCCGCGGCCTGCGGCGTGGGCACGGCGATCATGTTCCCGGCGCTGACCGGCATCATCCCCGAGATCGTGCCCGCCGAGCGGCTGCAGGCCGGCAACGCGCTGCTCGGCCTCGGCGCGAACGCCTCGCGCGTGGCCGGGGTGGTGCTGAGCGGCGGCACGGTGCTGCTGTTCGGCGGCGGCTGGGCCCTGCTGGTCAGCGGCGCGATGTTCGCGCTGGCCGGCGTGCTGATCGCGCTGCTGCGCCCGACCCCCGCCGAGCGCGTGGCGGCCGAGCGGCACTCGGTGCTGGCCGACCTGCGCCACGGGTGGCGGGAGTTCAGCTCGCGGCAGTGGATCTGGGTGGTGGTGGCCCAGTTCTCGGTACTGGTGATGGCGATCCAGGCCGGGCACGGCGTGCTGGGGCCGCTGCTGGCCAAGGAGACGCTGGGCGGGCCGGCGGCCTGGTCGGCGTTCCTCGCCGGCGAGGCCGTCGGGACGATCGCCGGGGTGCTGGTGTCGTTGCGGCTGCGCCCGCGCCGGCCGATCCTGCTCGGCACGCTGCTGTGCCTGCCGACCGCGCTGCCGTACGTGCTGCTCGGGCTGGACGCGCCGCTGTGGGCGATCGTGGCGGGGGCGTTCGTGCTGGGCGTGTGCTTCGACGTCTTCGGCGTGCTGTGGCAGACGACGATGCAGCGCGAGATCCCGGCGGAGTCGTTGTCCCGGGTCAGCTCGTACGACGCCCTCGGGTCACTGATGTTCGGGCCGATCGGGCTGATGCTGGCCGCGCCGGCGGCGGTGGCCTTCGGCACCGAGGGGGCGCTGCTCGGCTGCGCCGCCCTCGTCGTGCTGTCCACGCTCGCCGCGCTGGCCGCGCCGGGGGTGCGCAACCTGCGCGCCCCCGAGCCGGAGCCGGAACCGGTCTCACTCTGAGCGGAACCAGGCGTTGGCCCGCGGCTGGAACATCAGCGTGACGGCCCCGAGCACGGCCGTCACGTGCAGCACCCGGCTGATCGTGAAGAGCCAGGTCACCACGTCGGCCCCGGCGGCGGCCCCGGCGATCGAGCCGCCGTGCAGCAGCCACTGGATCGGCCCCACGACCAGCGACAACGTGCCGAACACGCCGAGCCCGACGGCCAGCGTGAGCCGGGCCCAGTTCTGCCCCGCGCGCATCCGCAGCGCCAGGAAGACCGCCGCGGCGAAGACGGCCAGCCGCAGCCCCGCGCCGGGCAGCAGGTCCAGGACGCCCGAGGTGCCCTCGTAGAGCTCCCTGCCGACGGCGAGCACGGTCTCGAACGCCCCCGCCGCGACCGCGGACATCCACAGCAGCGCGGCGGCGTGCACGACGGGCGGCGGCTGGGGGGTGCGAGGCTCGGCGGTCTGCGCGGTGAGGGCGGCGGTCATGGCGGGCTCCCTGTTCGTGTCGGTTACAGGGAAAGTCTGATCCGCGCGCCCGCCCCGATCATGCCCGTCGTCCCCCGAATCCCGGTGAGGCGGGCCCTACCCCGAGGTCTCCGCTCGTGCGCAGGCCGCGGGCGGCCGCGCGCTCGTGGCCGAGCCCGAAGCGCGGCTCGGGGGCGCGCTCGCCGTCCAGGATCGCGGCCACGTACGCGGCCAGGGCCGGGGCGTGCTTGAACCCGTGGCCCGAGTCGCCGCCGAGCAGCCACACGCCGGGCGCGTCCTCGGCGATGATCCACTCGGCGTCGGGGGTGAGCGCGTACTGGCAGACCTGGCTGAACAGCACCGGCGCGGCCGCCAGCGAGGGGAACCTGCGCCGCAGGTAGTCGCGGGCCTGCTCGACCGCGGCCGGGGCCACCGCCCGGCTGCCTCCCTCCGGCTCGTACGGCTCGCCTTCGGCGTCGGAGGTGGCCTTCATGCCGACCCCGTCCACGTCGCCGTGCCCGTAGGCCGAGGAGCCGTAGTCCACCCAGGCGGGCGTCTCGGGGGACGACCACGCGGCGGGCGCGGCGAAGTGCACCGTGTCCTGCCTGGTCACCGTGACCGGCACGGAGAACAGGCGGGGCAGCCAGGCGCCGCACGCCCACACGACGCGGTCGGCCCGCCGCACCTCGCCGTCCACCTCGACCGCGCTCAGCCCCGGCACGGGCGCCGCCCGTCCCCTGACCAGCCGGACGCCGGCCGCCAGGGCCAGCCGGGCGGTCACCTGCGTCGCCCGCCGCGCCCTGAGCACGCCCGCGTGCGGCTCGTGGAGCAGGAAGCTCAGGTCGTCGCCGCGGTAGTCGGGGAAGAAGCGCCGCCCGTCCGCCGGGTCGAGCACCTCAACCGGGATATCCAGATTTTTCAGTACTTGGGCGCTGGCGTGCTCCCACCCGTCCGGCCGGGCCGCGAACCACACCATGCCCGACTCCAGGAACAGCTCCTCGCCGGCCCGCTCGCCCAGCCGCCGCCAGCCCTCGCGCGCCTCCCAGGCCAGGCGCGCGTACCAGTCGTCGGCGCCGTGCGCGCAGCGCAGGAGCCGCGTCTCCCCCGCGCTGGCCTGCCGGACGTGTCCGGGCTTGTGCTGTTCGACCAGGGTCACCTGCCAGCCGGTTTCGGCCAGCCGCAACGCCAGCGACGACCCCCATATACCGGCTCCGACCACAATGACCGATTTCATGGAACCACCGTGACCGCAGGAGCCGCCCCGCGCAAGGGCTCAGACGATGATCAACCGGACCACGACGCCCGCGCAGTTGCCCGCCACGCAGACCCGCACCGGGACCTCGGAGATGCCGGCCGCCCGGGGCACCCCGCCCACGTGCCCGTCGGGGCCGATCGTCACGCCCGCGGGCAGCTTGGCGTGGTCGGTCACGCTGAAGGTGGGGATGACGCCCTGGGGGCCGCCGTTGATGCCGATCTCCCCGGCGAGCGGGACGCCGACCCGGCCCGGGAAGGTCAGCTCGCGCGGCTCCCATGGAACGTTCCCGAGCACGACGAGGGTGAGGAGCTGCTCCTCGCACGAGTGCCCGGCGCAGATCCCGACCGGGGCGATGAACGTGCCCACGCGCGAGGGCGTGCCGGACAGCCGCCCGCTCGCGTCGACGCTGACCCCCACGGCGACGTAGCCGGGGCGGAAGGTCACGCCCTTGGCGACCGGCAGCAGCCACTGGCTCACCGTGATGCCCTGGGTGAGGTAGAAGGTGTTCTCGACCAGCCGGTCGCCCTCCGTCCGCGGCGGCGGGTCGATCAGGGTCTCCCTGGCCATGTACGCGATCGGCGTGGTGAGCGACGGCACGGCAGGCGGCAGGGCGCACAGAGCCAGCCCGGCGACCAGGAACAGCCACCTCTGCCGCATCTCCACCCCCCCGACGCCCCCCGTCCCTACGTACCCCCTCACCGTGCTCTTTCACTGGTCAGCCGCCACTCCATAATCGAAGTCATGGCCGCCGAATCCGCCCAGACGCTCGAACGCGGGCTGCGCCTGCTGCGACTTCTCGCCGACGGGAAGGGCGGGCGCACCCCGACCGAGCTGAGCACCGAGCTGTCGCTGAGCCGGCCGGTGGTCTACCGGCTGCTCACGACGCTGCTGAACGAGGGGTTCGTCCGCCGCGACGCCGAAGGGCGGGTGCATCTCGGGTTCGGGGTGCTGGTGCTGGCCCAGGCCGTGCAGCCGCTGCTGCGGGCGGCGGCGGTGCCGACGCTGCGGCGGCTGGCCGAGCAGGTGGGCGCGACGGCCCACCTGACCGTGGCCGAGGGCGACGACGGGCTGGCGGTGGCGGTGGTGGAGCCGTCCTGGACCGACCTGCACGTGGCCTACCGGGAGGGGTCGCGCCATCCGCTGGCGAAAGGCGCGGCGGGCCGGGCGATCCTGGCCCTGCGCGAGGGGCGCGACGAATACCTCGTGACGGAGGGGCAGTTGCAGGTGGGGGCGCGGGGCATCGCCGCGCCCGTGACCGGGCTGCCGTGGCTGGAGGCTTCGGTGGGGGTGGTGACGTTCGGCCCGCTGGAGGAGGAGACGGGGCCGCGCGTGGTGGCGGCGGCCGCCGAGCTGGCCGCCGCGCTGGGTTGACATCTCCACACCGATGTCGGACGGTAGTCACACATAGAGGACACATGCGTCCGGTAAGCGGACAACATGGAGGGCGGATGCCGTACTACCGCGTCGTTGGGGAAGTGCCGCGCAAACGGCACACGCAGTTCAGGCGGCCGGACGGCGGCCTCTACGCCGAGGAGCTGATGGGCGAGGAGGGCTTCTCGTCCGACTCCTCGCTGCTCTACCACCGCCACCTGCCCACCGCCATCATCAAGGCCGAGGCGGCCACGCCCGCGTCCGCGACGCGGCTGGAGCCCAACCTGCCGCTCTCCCCCCGCCATTTCCGCACCCAGGAGCTGTCCAGCGCGGGCGACCTGGTGAACGGCCGCATCCTGCTCGCCGGCAACGCCGACGTCCGGTTGTCGTACGCCACCAGCGACCGCCCCAGCGAGCTGTACCGCAACTCCATGGGCGACGAGTGCGTCTACGTGCAGCGCGGCTCGGTCCGCTTCGAGTCCACCTACGGCGTCATCGAGGCCGGCGAGGGCGACTACGTCGTCGTCCCGACCGGCACGATCCACCGCTGGGTGCCCGACGGGCAGGTCAACGTGCTGGCCATCGAGGCGTCCGGGCACATCAGGCCGCCCAAGCGCTACCTGTCGCAGTACGGGCAGTTCCTGGAGCACGCGCCGTACTGCGAACGCGACCTGCGCGCCCCCACGCAGACCCTGCTGGCCGAGGGCGAGGAGGTGCCCGTCCTGGTCCGCACGCGGGGCGGCCTGACCCGGCTGGTCTACCGCAACCACCCCTTCGACGTGGTCGGCTGGGACGGCTACCTCTATCCGTACGCCTTCAACATCGACGACTTCGAGCCGATCGTGAAGAAGACGCACGCGCCGCCGCCGGTGCACCAGACGTTCGAGGGGCCCGGGTTCGTGGTCTGCTCGTTCTGCCCGCGGCCGCTCGACTACCACCCCGAGGCCATCCCGATCCCGTACAACCACCACAACGTGGACTCCGACGAGTTCATGTTCTACGTGGGCGGCGACTACACCGCGCGCAAGGGCTCGGGCATCGACGTCGGCTCGGTCTCGCTGCACCCGGCCGGGTTCACGCACGGCCCGCAGCCCGGCGCGGTCGAGGCGGTGATCGACGCGGTCGCCCGCGGCGTCACCACCACGAGCGAGATGGCCGTGATGGTCGACACCTTCCGCCCGCTCGACCTCGGGCCGGGCGCGCTGTCCTGTGAGGATCCCGGCTACGCATGGACCTGGGCACGATGAACCTCTACGCCGAACTGGTCGACGACGCGGGCCTGTTCCCGCCGACGTCGCTGCACATGGACGAGGCGCTGGCCCGCAACCAGCGCGACCTGGAGCGCGGCAACAGCGTGCTCACCCACCGCTTCCTCTGCCCGGCCAGCCGGCTCGACCGGCTGCGCGGGCACGCCTACCGGCCGCGGCGCATCGGGCTGATCGTGGACACGCCCGAGCTGCCCGGCTTCGGCGATCTGCCGGTGGACTTCGTCGAGATCCCGCTCGGGGCCGACGAGTCCGTCGCCGGGCTGGCCCGGCGCCTCGGCCTGCCCGCGCACGTGCGGCTGTTCGTCGAGGTCCCGCCGGACCGGAACGTCGCCGGCGTGCCCGACGGGGTGGGGCTGAAGGTGCGCTGCGGCGGGCTGAAGGCCGAGGCGTTCCCGTCGGTGGAGCACCTCGCGGCGTTCGTCCGGGCCTGCGCCGCGGCCGACGTCCCGTTCAAGGCCACGGCCGGGCTGCACCACGCGGTACGGCACTTCGACCCGAGCCTCGGCGTCGACCGGCACGGCTTCCTCAACCTGCTGCTGTCGGTCTGCGAGGCTGTGGAGGGCCGCGACCCCGCGCCCGTGCTGCGCACCACCGACGTCGGCCACCTCGTGCGGCTGGCCGGGGCCGTGACGGAGGAGACGGCGAAGCGGGCGCGGCGGCTGCTGGTCAGCTACGGCTCGTGCAGCACCGGCACGCCCATCGAGGACCTGCAGACGCTAGGAGTGATTCAGTGAGCTGGGGAGTGGACAACCTGCCCTACGGCGTGTTCTCCCGTCAGGGCGAATCGCCCAGAGTGGGCGTCAGGTACGGCGACAAGGTGCTCGACCTGGCCGCCGCGCTGCACGACGAGGTGTTCGCCGCCCCCTCGCTCAACCCGTTCATGGCGAGGGGCCGCTCGGCCTGGCACGACACCAGGACCCTCATCCAGAACAAGCTGACCGGCGACTCCTCGGTCACCGAGAGCCACCTGATCCCGCTCGACCAGGTGCGGCTGCACATGCCGTTCGAGGTGGCCGACTACGTCGACTTCTACTGCTCGCTCGACCACGCCGGCAACATCGGCCGGATCTTCCGTCCCGACGCCGAGCCGCTGCTGCCCAACTGGCGTCACCTGCCGGTCGGCTACCACGGCAGGTCGGGCACGGTCGTCGTGTCCGGCACGCCGGTCCGGCGTCCGCACGGCCAGCTCAGGGCCGGGGTCTACGGGCCGTGCGCCAAGCTGGACATCGAGGCGGAGCTGGGGTTCGTGGTCGGCGTGCCGTCGGAGCTGGGCTCCCCGGCCGGGGCGTTCGAGGACCACGTGTTCGGGGTGACGCTGGTCAACGACTGGAGCGCGCGCGACATCCAGGCGTGGGAGTACGTGCCGCTCGGGCCGTTCCTCGGCAAGTCGTTCGCGACGTCGGTCTCGCCGTGGGTCACGCCGCTGGAGGCGCTGCCCAGGATCCCGGGCCGCCCGCAGGACCCCGAGCCGCTGGACTACCTGCGCAGGCAGGGCGACTGGGGCCTGGACATCGCCGTCGAGGTCGTGCTCAACGGCGACGTGATCTCGCGCCCGCCGTACCCGAGCATGTACTGGACGCCCGACCAGATGCTCGCCCACATGACCGTGAACGGCGCCTCCCTGCGCACCGGGGACCTGTTCGCCAGCGGCACGATCTCCGGCCCCGAACGCGACGAGCGCGGCTCGCTCATCGAGCTGACCTGGAACGGCGCCGAACCGATCAAGCTGTCCGGCGGCGACACCCGCACCTTCCTCCAGGACGGCGACACGGTGACGATCCGGGCCACCGCGGGCGGCCTGACATTGGGCGAGGTGTCCGGAACCATCGGATAAGTAACTCAAGGTGCTTCGACCGTCACTCACCGCTAACCTGGGAACTCCCCTTCCCTCGGAAAGCCCTCGGAGAGTGACGTGCGGCGTGCCGCGATCCTGTGTGTCGCCTTCCTCCTGGCCTGCTGCGGCTGCGGTCCCGTCGGCGACTCCCCGGCCGCGCCCGCGGTCGTGCGCGTCTCCCCCGCCTTCGACTCCAAGCGGGCCCGTCCCGACAAGGGGCTGGTCATCACGGCGCAGGGCGGCCGGCTGACCCAGGTCCTGGTCTACGAGGGAGGCGAGCACGTCCCGGGCCGGCTCGACGCCTCGCACACCAGGTGGCGATCCGACTGGACGCTCAAGCCCGCGACCGAGTACACCGTGACCGCCACGGCCGCGGGCGAGAACGGCCCGTCCACGGTCTCCATGGGCCGCTTCCGCACCCGGGCCGCCGAGCACACGTTCGGGGTGGCCGCCACCGCGCCGCTGCCCGGCGAGACCGTCGGCGTGGGCATGCCGGTCGTCATCGACTTCGACACCCCGATCCAGGACAAGGCGGCCGTCGAGCGGTCGCTTGAGGTCACCACGAAGTCCCCGGCCGAGGGCGCCTGGCGCTGGACCAGCGACACGCAGGTGGTCTACCGCACCCACCGCTTCTGGGCCTCGGGGCAGCAGGTGATGGTCAGCGCCCACCTGGCCGGGGTGCGCCCGGCCCCGGGCGTCTACGGCACCCTCGACTCCACCTTCGCCTTCACGGTGGGCCGCAGGCAGACCAGCACGGTCGACGCCCGCACCCACCAGATGGTCGTGCGCCGCGACGGCAGGGTGGTGCAGCAGATGGCCATCAGCGCCGGCATGGCCACCACGCGCGAATACACCACCACCAGCGGCATGCACCTGACCATGGACAAGGGCAACCCGGTCCGCATGATCTCCCCCGGCCGCGCCAAGGGCGACCCCGGCTACTACGACCTGCTCATCGAGCACGCCGTGCGCATCTCCAACAGCGGCGAGTACGTGCACGCGAAGGACAACGTCTGGGCCCAGGGAAGGGCAAACGTCAGCCACGGCTGCATCAACGCCCGCCCCGACCAGGCTGCCTGGTTCTATTCCGGTTCGCTGCGCGGCGACCCCGTGCTGATCACGGGCACCGCCCGCCAGCTCGAATGGGACAACGGGTGGGGTTTCTGGCAACTTCCGTGGGAGAAGTGGGTCCTGGGAAGCGCTCTGGCCGCTCCGGCGACCGGCCGGTGACGGGTGCCCTGCGGACGAACGGGGGATTACGGTGGTAAGGGGGAACCAGTCACACACACAGGCCCGTTATAGGTTCAGGAGGGCCGGAGCATGGATGAATGGGTCATCTGGATAATCCTCGCAGTCGTCCTCGGTGTGGCCGAACTGTTCACTCTCACGGCGGCCCTCGGGCTCCTGGGCGTGGCCGCTCTCCTGACCGCCGTGACGGCCGCCGTCGGGCTGCCCGTCCCCTTGCAGATTCTCGTGTTCGCCCTGTCGTCCGCGGCGGGGATGGTGGTCATCCGGCCGCTGGCCGTCCGCCATCTTCAGCAGCCGCCGTTGCAGCGTTTCGGCGTGGAGGCGCTGGTCGGCAAGCCCGCGTACGTGGTCTCCGAGGTCACGGGCCGCGACGGGCGGGTCCGCATCGGGGGTGAGGAGTGGTCCGCACGCGCTTATGACGAGACCCTGGTGATCCCCACCGGGGCAACCGTCGACATCATCGAGATCGAGGGCGCCACGGCCCTCGTGTATCCACGGGAGTGACCACATGGACCCGTTGCTGATAGCCGGACTGCTGATCATCCTTTTCGCCGCGTTCACCGTGCTCAAGGCCGTGCGGATCGTGCCACAGGCGCGGGCCCGCAACGTCGAGCGGCTCGGCCGCTACCACCGCACGCTCAAGCCGGGTCTCAACTTCGTCATCCCCTACGTCGACCGCGTCTATCCGATGATCGACCTGCGCGAGCAGGTGGTGACCTTCCGCCCGCAGCCGGTCATCACCGAGGACAACCTGGTCGTCGAGATCGACAACGTCCTGTACTTCCAGGTCACCGACCCGCGGGCGGCGGCGTACGAGATCGCCAACTACATCACGGCCATAGAGCAGCTCACCGTCACGACCATGCGTAACGTGATCGGCTCGATGGACCTGGAGAAGACGCTCACCTCGCGCGACACCATCAACAGCCAGCTGCGCGGCGTGCTCGACGAGGCCACCGGCAAGTGGGGCATCCGGGTCAACCGGGTCGAGGTCAAGGCCATCGACCCGCCCAAGACCATCAAGGACGCGATGGAGAAGCAGATGCGGGCCGAGCGCGACAAGCGGGCCGCGATCCTCAACGCCGAGGGCCAGCGCCAGTCGCAGATCCTCACGGCCGAGGGTGACAAGCAGAGCCGCATCCTGCGAGCCGAGGGCCAGCGCTCGGCCGCGATCCTGGAGGCCGAGGGCCAGTCGCGCGCCATCGACCAGGTCTTCCAGGCCGTCCACCGCAACGACCCCGACCCCAAGCTGCTGGCCTACCAGTACCTTCAGGTGCTGCCGCAGCTCGCCCAGGGCAGCGGCAACACGTTCTGGGTCATCCCGAGCGAGGTCACCTCGGCGTTGCAGGGCGTCTCGAAGGCGTTCACCGAGGCGCTGCCGAAGTCGGCCGCCACCCGCGAGGAGCAGCCCCGGCCGTCGGAGGAGCTGGACCGGGAGATCGCGGCGGCTTCCGAGGCGGCGGCCGAGGCGGTCGCCGACGCGCAGGAGGCCGAGAGCCCCAAGGGGCCCCGCCAGATCGCCCAGGCCGTCAACGAGCCGTCACCGTTCCCCGACCTGGAGCGCGAGCGCGACCCCAAGGACGCCGGCCGCTGACGTGCGCCGGGGCCGCGCGGGTTCCTCCGCCCGGCCCCGGCGCCGCTCAGCGCTGGCCGTTGTCGAAGTACGCGGCCAGCTCCGGGTCCAGCGGCGGCACGTCGTACGGCATGCCGCCGTCGCGCAGCGACATCGTGGCCATGTACCCGGCGGCGACGCTCATCCTGGCCGCCACGGGTGAGGTGTCGGTCGCCCCGCCCTCCCGGACGAACCGGCAGAACTCGGCCATGATCTGCGGGTCGGCCCCGCCGTGCGAGCCCTGCGCGGCCGGCACCCGGTAGGCGATGTCGCAGTCGTCCCGGTAGGAGGTGGGGCCGGTGTTCCACACCTTGACCGTGTCCCCCGGGCCGTCGCCGAAGTTCTCCAGCCGGCCCTCGGTCCCGATGACCGTGTAGTTGCGCACGTAGTCGGGGCTGAAGTGGCACTGCTGGTAGGCGGCGATGACGCCGTTGTCCAGGCGCATGTTCATGACCGACACGTCCTCGACGTCGATCACGTGGTTCAGGTCGCGCCGCTCGGTGGGCGGCCACTCGAACTCCCGCAGCCAGCCCTCCGGCCGGGGCGTCCCGGGCTCGCGGCGCGGCAGGTCGCCGTAGACCATCAGGTCGCCGAGGGCGTTCACGCGGGTGGCGTAGCCACCGGCCAGCCAGTGGATCACGTCGAGGTCGTGCGCCGCCTTCTGCAGCAGCAGGCCCGTGGTGCGGGTGCGGTCGGCGTGCCAGTCCTTGAAGTAGTAGTCGCCGCCGTAGGACACGAAGTGGCGTACCCACACGGTCTTGGGCTCACCGATCACACCCTTGCGGATGATGTCCCGCATCAGGCGCACCACGCCCATGTGGCGCATGTTGTGCCCCACGTACAGGCGGCTGCCCGTCTCGCGGGCGGCCCGCAGGATGTTGTCGCAGCCCTCGACGGTGATGGCCATCGGCTTCTCCAGGTAGACGGCCTTGCCGGCCTGGAGAGCGTCGATGGCGATGCGCTCGTGCGTGTCGTCGGGGGTGTTGACGACGATCGCGTCGAGATCCGGCCGGTCGAGCAGCTCGCGGTACTCCCCGGTCAGGAACTCCGCCTCGAACCGCTCCGACTGCTTCTTGAGCACTGCCGGGTCGGAGTCGCACAGCGCCGCCACGACCGAGCCCTCGCCCGGCCGGTGGGCGGCCAGGGCGAGACTCGTCCGCAGGCCGAGCCCGATGACTCCGATGCGCAGGTCTTCCACAAGTGTCCTTTCAAACGGTAGAACGATCAGCCCTTGGCGATGGAGGCCTCGTACTCGGCCCGCATCGCCTCGCCACCCCGGCCCAGCCACTTCTTGACGAAGGCCGGCCAGTCCGACATCGACTTACGCCCGGTGACGATGTCGTCGACCATGTCCTTGCCCATGGTGCTCAGCTCGCCGTTCTTCTGGGTGTAGGTGTCGGAGAAGTGGCCGGTGGTGACGCGCTCCTGAAGCATAGGAGCGATCTTGGTCTCGAAGTCGTGGATGAGCTTGGTGCGCTCGGGCTGGCCGGGCAGGAACAGCGCCGACGGCGAGCCGATCACGAACGAGAGCGGCTGCTGCGTGGTGGGCACCTCGGCCGTGCCCTTGTCGGTGAAGGCGAGGTCGCCGTCCTTCTTGGTGAAGTGGGTGCCCTCGACGCCGAAGTTGACGCGCTCGTACTCCTCCGTGCCGAACGGGGCGGCCAGGTAGTTGAGCACGCCGAGCAGGGTCTCGATGCGCTTGGCGTCCACCTTCTTGCTGATCGAGGTGAAGCCCACCGAGCCCAGCCCGGCGTTGTAGACCGGCTTGGACGACGGCGTGGCCGCGAACGGCACGATCGCGCCCAGGTTGTACTTCTGGGTCTTGGCGTCGTTGAGGAAGCCGGGGAAGGACTCGACGTACGCGCCGATCTGGCCGTTGGCGACCTTGTCCTTGATGGTGGCCAGGGCGGGGTCGGGCCAGAACAGGTTGGCCTTGAAGCACTTGACCGCCAGCTCCAGCGCCGCCTGGTACTCGGGCGTCTCGAACTGGTGGATCAGCTTGCCGCCGGTCAGCTTCCAGGTGTTGGGGGCGCCGTACCAGTGGCTGAACATGTGCACGTGGTTGTAGTAGCTCGGTTCGAGCGGGTACTTGTTCTTCTTCACGTCGAGGAGCTGCTTGGCCTTGGCCAGGAAGTCGTCGGCGCTGGTGAAGCCGGTGCCGCCGACCGGCTGCCAGTAGTCCTGGTTGACCAGGAACACCTGGCCGAAGCGGCTGTAGGCGACCGCCACGCCGTACAGCTTCCCGTCGGTGACGGCGGACTTCCAGGTCACGTCGCCCAGGTTGGCCAGGTTCGGGTACTTCTTGATCGCGTCGCCGCTCAGGTACGACGTCAGGTCGTGGAACTTGGCCGCCAGCAGCTCGGGCACCCGCTGCAGGCCCTGGTTCGGCGGGAACCAGACCAGGTCGGGCAGGTCGTCGCTGGCGATGATGGCGTTGAACTTGTCGGGGTAGCCGTCGCCCACGACGATGTTCATGCTCCACTCGGAGCCCAGGGCCTTGCTCAGCTCCTGCAGGTAGGTGTTCTGGCCGGGGGCGGGCGGCGCGACGTCCCACGTCTGGGTGAGCGAAGTGATCTTCTGGCCGTCGCCCGGCGCGGTGGCGACCGACTTGACCAGCTCGGTCGGGTACTTCAGGTACGCGGGGTCCTGGCCGGCGTCGATCGGCAGGTCGGGCGTGGGGATCTTGGCGGCGGTGTACGTCGGCAGCGTCAGCTTCTTGGACAGATCCGCGCCGCCCTTCTTCACGCCTGCGGGGCCGCTCTCGCCTCCGCAGGCCGCGAGCCCGGCGACCGTGGCGCCGGCGAGCGCGAGTCCGAGGAATCCACGACGGGACATGATGGATGACATGGTTGCTCCCGGGTTCTCAGCCCTTGATGGCGCCGGTGAGGACGCCCTTGGTGAAGTACTTCTGGAGGAAGGGGTAGGCGAGCAGGATCGGCACGAGCGCGATGATGAGCACCGCCATCTGCACCGACGAGGCGGGCAGGTCACGCACGATCGCGACGTCTGAGCCCGTGGCCGAGGTGCCGCGGAAGATGAACTGCCGCAGCACGACCTGGATGGGGTGCTTGGTCTGGTCGTTGATGTAGAGGATCGCGGTGAAGAACGTGTTCCAGTACGAGACCGCGTAGAACAGGCCGACGACGGCGATCACCGCCTTGGACAGCGGGATCGCGATCCGCCACATCATCCGGAACTCGCCGCACCCGTCCATGCGGGCCGCCTCGAACAGCTCCTCGGGCAGGTTCTGGAAGAACGACCTGACCACGACCACGTTGAACGCGTTGACCAGCACCGGCACGATGAGCGACTGGTAGGTGTCGATCATGCCGAGTTCCTTGACCATGAGGTAGCTCGGGATCATGCCGGGCGTGAACAGGAACGTGGCCAGCACCATGAGCAGGATCGGCTTGCCGCCGAGCATGCCGCGCCGAGACAGCGCGTAGCCGAGGAAGACCGTGCAGATCAGGCTGAGCGCGGTGCCGGTGAGCGTGATGCCGATGCTGATCAGCACCGACCGGGTGACCGCGCCGCCGGACAGGATGAGCGAGTACGCCTCGAAGGTCGGGTGCGAGGGCCAGAGAACGTAGCTGCCGCCGTTGGCGATGCTCTCGGCGCGGCCCATCAGGCTCGTGCCGACGGCCAGCCCGAACGGGTACAGCACGGCCACGGTGATCGCGGTCAGCACGACGAACTTGAGCGTGCGCCCGGCGATGGTCGGGCGTTCCATCCACGGCGGCCTCATCGATAGATCCCTTGCTCTCCGAAGCGGTGCGCGAGCTTGTTGGCCGCGTAGATGAGCGCCGCGCCGATGAGGCCCTTCATGAGGCCGGCGGCGGTGCTCATGCCCCAGTCGCCGTCACGGATGCCGTGGTAGTAGACGTAGGTGTCGATGACCTCGGCCGCTCCGGCGCCCACGGCCTCCCGTTGCAGGACCATCTGCTCGAAGCCGACGGAGAGGATGTCGCCCAGGCGCAGGATGAGCATCATGAGGATGACCGAGCGGATGCCGGGCAGCGTGACGTGCCACAGGCGGCGCTTCCAGTCGGCGCCGTCGATGGCGGCGGCCTCGTACTGGCTCATGTCGATCGCGGTGATCGCGGCCAGGAAGATGATCGTGCCCCAGCCGCAGTCCTTCCAGATGACCTGGGCCGTCACGAGCAGCTTGAACGTGTCCGCGTTCGACATCAGGTTGCCGATGGTGATGCCGTGCGAGTTCAGGAACGAGCTGACCGTGCCGGCGCCGCCGATGACCTGCTGGAACATCGCCACCACGACCACCCACGACAGGAAGTGCGGCAGGTAGACGACGGTCTGGATGAACCGCTTGACGCGGTGGCCGATCAGGGAGTTCAGCAGGAGCGCGAGCGCGATCGGGGCCGGGAAGTACAGGACGAGCTGGAGCGCCGTGATCTGCAGGGTGTTGCCGACCGCGCTCCAGAACTCCGGCTCCTCCAGCAGCATCACGAAGTTGTCCAGGCCCACCCAGGGGCTGCCCGCGATGCCGAGGAACGGCGCGTAGTCCTTGAAGGCGATGACGTTGCCGAGCAGCGGCACGTAGAAGAAGGCCACGAAGTACAGGACGCCGGGCAGGCACAGGGCCAGCAGCGTCCAGTCGCGCTTCAGCCGCTCAAGCAGGGTGACAGCGGCCACACGCTCACCTCCAGTCGGGTCGGGATGGCTGGAGGCTAGTACCGATTTATGCAAATAACTAGGTTAAACCGAGCAGATCTGAGCATGACGGTGGGATCGATGTCGCACAGCGACATGCTCGTGACAGAACGGTTATCTAATTACCCAAATTGGCTACGTAAAGAGCAGGCGATCTGCCTGATCGAGGGCAAACCGGACAGCGCCCAGCGTGATGCACTCGCTGCCCAGCCCCGACGCCACCACCTCCGGCGGGTAGAGGCAGTACTCCTCGAACAGCTCGCGTACCGGCTCGACCAGCAGGTCTCCGGCCGAGGACAGGCTCCCGCCGATGACCACCATGTCCGGGTCGAGCGGGTTGACCACCGTGACGAGCCCGGCGGCCAGGCCGCGCGCGAACTCCCTGACCGCCTGGCCCGCCCGCTCGTCGCCGGCGCGGGCCCTGGCGATCGCGAACTCGGCGCACTGCCGGCTGGAGCGCAGCTCGCCCGGCTCGACGGCCATCGCGTAGTCGAGGACGTACCGGAAGGCGGTCCAGTTGTTGTGCGGCTGTGCCCCGATCTCGCCGCCCGCCGCGTGCGCCCCCCGGTACGGCCGGCCGCCGATGAGCAGCCCCATGCCGATGCGGTCGCCGGTGAACAGGTAGACGACGTCGTCACGGCCCTGCGCGGCCCCCCGCCAGTGCTCGGCCAGGACGGCCAGGCGCATGTCGTTCTCGACGAGCACCGGCGCGGGGATCCGGGCCGACAGCTCGCCCTGCAGGTCGAGGCCGGTCCAGTCGGACAGGGCGACGCTCTTCACCACCCGCCCTGAACCGTCGACCGTGCCGGTGGTGCCCACGCCGACGACGGTGACGTCCGCCAGTGCCAGCCCCGCCTGGGCGGCGGTGTCCGTGGCGAGCCCGACGATCTGGTCGAGCCGCTCGGCGGCGGGCATGTCGCGGTGGTTGGGCGCGCGGCGGGTGACGGTGATCGTGCCGTTCAGGTCGGCCAGCATGGCGCGCAGGCTGGAACCGCCGATGCCGACGCCCAGCACGTGCCCCGCCGAGGCGCGGAACCTGAAGCGTTTGGCCGGACGCCCCCGCTGGCGGTCGCCGGCCTCCTCCTCGCACTCCTCCGCCCAGCCCTCGGCGACCAGGTCCTCGACGATGACCTCGGCCGTCGGCCTGGACACCCGGGCGGACCTGGCCAGCTCCGACAGCGTGGCCACGTCGGCCTCGCGCAGCACGCGCAGGATGGCCGCCGAGTTGAGCTTGCGCAGAAGCGAGGCGTCGCCGCTCTGCTGTCGCACCGATACCTCCGAGTCGCCGGGCAGGTCATCTTCAAGCTTATTTCGTAATTGTGCCTGGTCCCGCTGCCGCGTGAAGCTGAGCTGTGGGGGCACTTAAGAATCCCTCGATGGACAGGTTCCGAGGGGAGCGGGCACAGTGCGTTAGGTTCGGAACAGGGGGAAGTGAAGCGATGAAAGCGCTGGTCAAGCAGAAGGCCGAGCCCGGCCTTTGGCTGGTGGACGTGCCGGAGCCCGAGGTGCGACCGGGCGAGGTGAAGATCCGGGTGCTGCGTACCGGCATCTGTGGCACCGACCTGCACATCCGCAAATATGACGACTGGGCGCGGCACACGCTGAAGCTCCCGCTCGTCGTCGGGCACGAGTTCTGCGGCCACGTGGTCGAGGTCGCGCCCGGCGTGGAGGACATCGCCGTCGGCGACCTGGTGAGCGGCGAGGGCCACATCGTCTGCGGCAAGTGCCGCAACTGCATGGCCGGACGCCGTCACCTGTGCCGCAACACGGTCGGCCTCGGCGTCAACAGGGACGGCGCGTTCGCCGAGTTCGTCACGCTGCCCGCCTCGAACGTCTGGGTGCACCGGGTTCCCGTTCATCCCGACGTGGCGGCCATCTTCGACCCCTTCGGCAACGCCGTGCACACCGCGCTGTCCTTCCCCCTGGTCGGCGAGGACGTGCTGATCACCGGCGCCGGCCCGATCGGGCTGATGGCGGCGGCCGTGGCCACGCACGTCGGCGCGCGCAACGTGATGATCACCGACGTCAGCGACGAGCGTCTCGACCTGGCCGGCAAGCTCGGCGTCTCGCTCGCGCTCAACGTCTCCAGGTCGACGATCGGCGAAGGCATGCGCCAGCTCCACCTGCGGGAGGGCTTCGACGTCGGGCTTGAGATGTCCGGTAACCCTGGGGCCATGCGAGACATGATCGCGAACATGACGCACGGAGGGAAGATCGCGATGCTCGGTCTTCCCGCCGAGGAGTTCGCCGTCGACTGGGCCACCGTGGTGACCTCGATGCTCACCATCAAGGGCGTTTACGGCCGGGAGATGTTCGAGACCTGGTACAACATGTCAGTCCTGCTGGAAAAGGGTCTCGACCTCTCCTCCGTGATCACCGATCGGTTCCCGTACCAAGACTTCGACGCCGCCTTCGACACGGCCGCGAGCGGCCGTACGGGCAAGGTCATCCTCGATTGGAGCGCTTGATGTTCACGAACGTGCGCGAGCAGCTGCGTGCGACGCTCGACGAGATCACCGAGGCCGGGCTGCTCAAGCCCGAGCGGGTGATCACCACCCCGCAGAGCTCCCAGGTCGGGGTGGCCGGGCGCGAGGTGCTGAACTTCTGCGCCAACAACTACCTGGGCCTGGCCGACCACCCCGAGGTGGTCGAGGCGGCCAAGCAGGCGCTCGACCGCTGGGGCTTCGGCATGGCCTCCGTACGGTTCATCTGCGGCACCCAGGAGGTGCACAAGGAGCTCGAATCCCGCCTGTCGGACTTCCTGGGCATGGAGGACACCGTCCTCTACAGCTCGTGCTTCGACGCCAACGGCGGCGTGTTCGAGACCCTGCTCGACGCCCAGGACGCGGTCATCTCCGACGCCCTCAACCACGCCAGCATCATCGACGGCATCCGCCTGTCCAAGGCCCAGCGCTTCCGCTACGCCAACCGCGACATGGCCGAGCTGGAGGCCAGGCTCAAGGAGGCGTCCGACGCCCGGCGGCGGCTGATCGTCACCGACGGCGTCTTCTCCATGGACGGCTACCTCGCCCCGCTGCGCGAGATCTGCGACCTGGCCGACCGCTACGACGCCATGGTCATGGTGGACGACTCCCACGCCGTCGGCTTCGTCGGCCCCACCGGCCGCGGCACGCCCGAGCTGCACGGCGTCACCGACCGGGTCGACATCATCACCGGCACCCTGGGCAAGGCGCTCGGCGGGGCCAGCGGCGGCTACGTCTCGGCCCGCAAGGAGGTCTGCGAGCTGCTGCGCCAGCGGTCGCGGCCGTACCTGTTCTCCAACTCGCTGGCCCCGGTCATCGCCTCGGCCTCGCTGCGCATCCTCGACCTGCTGGAGACGTCCGGCGAGGCGCGCGAGCAGTTGCGCTCGAACACCGCGCGCTTCCGCAGCGAGATGACCAAGGCCGGGTTCGACATCCTGCCGGGCGAGCACCCGATCGTGCCCGTGATGATCGGCGACGCCGCCGAGGCGGGGGCCATGGCCGAACGCCTCCTCGACCTGGGCGTCTACGTGATCGGCTTCTCCTACCCGGTGGTGCCGCACGGCCAGGCCAGGATCCGGGTGCAGCTCTCGGCCGCCCACTCCGCCGAGGACGTCGACCGGGCCGTGGCGGCTTTCGTCCAAGCACGCCAGGGTTGAGTATCCTCGCTGCGTGATTGACACGCGGCGGCTGCGCACACTGCGGGCGGTGGCCGACCACGGCACGGTCACCGCCGCCGCGGCGGCGCTCCACCTGACCCCGTCGGCGGTCTCCCAGCAGCTCGTGGCGCTGGAGCACGAGGTGGGCCACCGGCTGTTCACGCGTGACGGCCGGGGCGTGCACCTCACCGCCGTGGGCAAGATCATGCTGGGGCACGCCAACGAGGTCCTGGCCCAGCTCGAACGCGCCGAGGCCGAGGTGGCCGCGTACACCACGGGCGAGGCCGGCGAGGTGACCGTGGCCTGCTTCGCCACCGCCATCAGCGCCGTGCTCTGCCCCGCCATCGCCGCCCTGCGCGCCACCGCGCCCGCCCTCAAGGTCCGGGTGCTCGACGCCGAGGGCGACCACAGCCTGGCCATGCTGCTCGACGGCGGGGCCGACCTGGCGGTGACGGTCGAGTACCGGGGCGGCCCCGACGCCGCCGACCGCCGGCTGTCGCGCATCCCGCTGTACGCCGAGCCGTTCGACCTGGTCCTGCCCGAGGGGCATCCGGAGGCGGGCTCGGCCACGCTGGTGTCGCTCGCCGCCGACACCTGGATCGGTCCTTATCCGGGCAATCCCGTGCACGACGTCATCACGTTCGCGTGCCAGCAGGTGGGGTTCACGCCCAACGTCGTCCACTGCTCCGACGACTTCCGGGCCGTGGTGGCGCTGGTGGGGGCGGGCGCGGGGGTGGCGCTCGTGCCGCGGCTCGCGCTGCGGGACATGGCGCTGTCCGGGGTCGTGGTGCGCCAGACGCCGGGGCCCGACCGCCGCGTCTTCGCCGCGATCCGCCGCGGGGCCGACGCGCACCCCCTGCTCCGGCCGCTGTTGTCGGCCTTGCGCACGGTCGCCGCCTCCCTCACCTCCGACTGACCGCCCCTGCCGCGCCCGACGGCGGGCGGCGGCGGTCAGGAGCGGGCCGTGGTGACTGCCTCGGCGAAGCGGGCGTAGCGGTCGAGCTCGGCCGTCACGGGCTCCAGCACGTAGTTCCCGGCGACCTCGCCGATGGCGGCGCGCAGGGCGCGTGCCGTACGTCTGGCCCGGCGCCGCCCGCCCGCCCACGCGGCCAGCCTGGACAACAGGGCGACCACCACCCCGGCCAGCGCGCCGCCGGCCAGCAGCACGGTCGGCCACGGCACCGCGCCCACGGTCGGGAGCGGCGGCTGCGGCAGGCGCAGGTAGTCCATCCCGAACAGCACGCCCAGCCACAGGGCGCCCGCCACCATGACGGCGAAGACCAGCCACTGCAGCACGTTCACCATCCGCCACCACCGCGGCCTGCGGGTCGTGCCGGCGGTGGTGCGGCCCACGGCCCGGTCCACCGCGTCGGCCAGCTCCGGTGAGCGCGAGCGCGCGGCCTGCCGCACCGCCGCCGCCCACGGGCCGGGCAGGTCAGCGGCGGCCGCCTCGCCGACGTCCCTGATCGCCGTCTCGACCTGCGCCCGCTGTACGGCCGACGCAGCCGGCACCGACGTACGCCCCACGATCTCCTTGCCCGGCTTCCCCACCCCGATCCTGAGCCTGCGCAACGGGTCGGGACGGAACCTGCGCAGCCAGCGGGTGACCGGCCAGCCGGTGGCGACCACGGCCCGGTGCCGGTGCCCCTTGGCCACGGCCTCCAGGACCAGCGGCACCCCGGCGGCCTGGGAGAGCGCCCCCGTGAGCCGCCGGTCGAGCCCGGCCGCCCGCCGGTCGCCGGGGTCCGGCCGCGCGCCGTCCGCGGCCAGGTGACCGGCGGCGGCGGTGACGTCGGCGGCCAGGCGGGCGGCCCACGACTCGCGCTCGGCGACCCGGTCGGCGAGCACCGAGCGCAGCTCCGGCAGGCCCGCCCCGGTCGTGGCGGAGACCGGCAGCACCGGCACGCCCGCCAGCCCGTCCTCGGCGAGGAGGCGGCGCAGGTCGGCCACGCAGCGGTCCACAGCCTGTGGAGGCAGGCGGTCCACCTGGTTGAGCACCACCAGCATCACGTCGCGGTGCCCGGCCAGCGGGCGCAGGTAGCGTTCGTGCAGCGCGGCGTCGGCGTACTTCTGCGGGTCCACGACCCAGACCAGCAGGTCCACCAGCGCCACCAGGCGGTCCACCTCCAGACGGTGGGAGAGCCGGATGGAGTCGTGGTCGGGCAGGTCGAGGAGGATGAGACCGGACATCCCGGGCGCCTCGGCGGCGGAGTGGCGGCGCGGGACGTCCAGCCAGTCCAGCAGCGGCCCGGCTCCCTCGCCGTCCCACAGGGCGGCCTGGGCGGTGGACGTCGTCGGCCTGGTGACGCCCACGGCGGCCAGGTCCTCGCCGGCCAGGGCGTTGTAGAGCGAGGACTTGCCGCTGCCGGTCGCGCCGGCGAGCGCGGCCACGGTGTGGTCGACGGAGAGGCTGCGACGGGCGCCGGCCCGTTCGGCGACGGACCGCGCGGCGGACACGTCCTGCTCGGGGAGGCGTCCTTCGGCCAGCTCGGCGGCCTCCAGCAGGGCGGCCAGCCGGGAGTCCAGCGAGGGCCCCTCCTTGCGGCGCAGCAGCTTCACGGCCCCTCCGAGCGGTCGCGAGCGGGCGACTCGGCCGTGGGCGCGGGGAGTTCCGCCGTGGGGGCGGAGGCGGCCGGGAGTTCGGCGCGGTGGTCGTGGACGGCGCGGCCCGCCGCGCGCAGGGCGTCGGCCGTGCCCCTGGGCGGTTCGACGGTCTCCAGCCGGTCGGTGAAGCGGGCGGCCTCCTCCGCCAGCAGCACCTGAACCCGCTCGCGCAGGTCCTCGCGGGCCCGCGTGGTCAGCGAGCGCACGGCCTGGTCGCCGAAGACGGCCTCCAGCAGCTTCTGCGACAGCACGCTCGTGCCGCCCGCGATGCCGACCTCGATCCCGGTGAGCCCGCCGGTCGAGGCGAACACGGCCAGCATGAGCAGCAGCCCGGCCCCGTTGACCCCGAACGAGGCCAGCCGGGCGGTGGTGCGTTTCTCCGCCCCCTCCTCGCGCACCAGGTCGAGGACGAACTCCTGCCAGCCGCGCACCGCCGCCTCGGCCCGTCCGGCCAGGTCGGGAGAGGCCCGGCCGAGCCGCGCGGCCTCCATGGCGCCGAGCCGGTCGAGCAGCCCGCCACCGCCCGGCGCGGCCGACCACCCTTCGAGCGCGCGTTCGGCGGCGCCGTCGGCCGCGCCCCTGATCAGCGACTCGACGCCGCTCTCCAGGGCGTCCTTGAGCTCGACGGCGGGGGCGCGGCCGGTGAAGAAGCCGACGATCCGGTCACGCAGCCACCCCACCCGGCTCTCCAGGGAGCGCATGAGGTCGCCGGTGCCGATGAAGTCCTGCCAGCGGGCCAGCACCTCGCCGCGCAGCAGGGACCCGTCGCGCATGCCCTCGTCGAAGTCGGCCATGCCGCCCGCGTACGCGCCGGTCACGATCGTCCGCAGCCCGTCGAAGGCGGCCTGCTGGCGTTCGACGGCCGTGGCCAGGGCGGGGACGCGGCTGTCGAGGCTGTCCAGGGCGCCCGACAACGTCTGGCGGACGACCCGGGACCGCTCGGCGGCGTCGGCGGCCAGCCCCGTGAGCCAGGAGACGATGGGCCGCACCGACTCCTCCGGCAGCCGCGCCTTCTCGTCGGGCAGCGCGGCCTCGGGCACGGTGAACAGCCGGGTGCCCGGCAGGCCGTTCTCCGCCAGGAGCCGGTCGAGGTCGCGCGATACGGGCTCGACGGCCTCGGGCGCGATCCGGTCGAGGACGACGGCCAGGGCCGTGCTGCGTTCGCGGGCCGAGCGCAGGAAGCTCCAGGGCACCTCGTCGGCGTACCGGGCGGCGGTGGTGACGAACAGCCACAGGTCGGCGGCGGCGAGGAGCTGCGCGGCCAGCTCCCGGTTGGAGGTGACCACGGAGTCGATGTCGGGGGCGTCGAGCAGCGCCAGCCCGGCGCCCAGCGCGTCGGAGGCGACCACGCGCAGCGCGCCCGCGCCGCCGCCGCCGGAGTCGCCGGTGGCGCGGGACAGGCCGGGCAGCACGTTCTGGCCGGTGAACCAGTCGCGGTCGGCCGGGTTGACGACGAGCGTGGGCACCAGCGTGGTGGGCCGCAGCACGCCGGGCTCGGCGACGTCGGCCCCCACCAGCGAGTTGACCAGCGTGGACTTGCCCGCCCCGGTGGACCCGCCGACGACGGCGAGCAGCGGCGCGTCGATCGCCCGCAGCCGCGGCAGCAGGTAGTCGTCGAGCTGCCCGGCCAGCTCGCGCAGGGCACGCCGGTCCGCCGCGGCCTCGCCGATCGCCAGCGGGAACAGCTCGCGATCGAGCGGGCGGCGCAACGACTCCAACGCCCCCAGCAGATCCATAGGTGCCAACCCCGCTTCCCGCGGTACGCCGCTCGACACCTCGCGCCCGCAGGTCCACGCTACGGTGAGCGCCCGGGACGGTCCACCGGCCGGGGCCGCGCGGCGGGGATCAGCCGGCGGGCGGCGGCTCCCTGAGCACGTAGCCGACGCTGCGCAGCGTGTGGATCAGGCGGGGCTCGACGTCGTCCACCTTGCGCCGCAGGTAGGAGACGTACGACTCGACGACGCCGGCGTCGCCGCCGAAGTCGTAGTTCCACACGTGGTCGAGGATCTGCGCCTTCGACAACACGCGGCCGGCGTTGACCATGAAGTAGTGCAGCAGCTTGAACTCCGTCGGGGACAGCCGCACCTGGCGGCCGGCCCGCCAGACCTCGCGGGCGTCCTCGTCCAGCTCCAGGTCGGCCACCTTCAGCCGGCTGGCCGGCGCCCCCTCCGTCCTGGTACGGCGCAGCACCGCGCGGATCCTGGCCTGCACCTCCTCCAGGCTGAACGGCTTGGTGACGTAGTCGTCGCCCACCCGCAGGCCGGCGATCTTGTCCTCGGTGGCGTCCCGGGCGGTGAGGAACAGCACGGGCGCGTCGATCCGCCTGGCCACCTCGAACCCGTCCAGGTCGGGCAGCATGACGTCGAGCACCACCAGGTCGGGCGCGGCGCGTTCGGCGACCTCGACGGCCTCCTGCCCGTCAGCCGCGGTCAGCACCTCGAATCCGGAGAAGCGCAGGCTGGCGGAGAGCAGGTCCCTGATGCTGGGCTCGTCGTCCACCACCATGATCAACGCCTCGCGGACCTCGCGGAGCTCGGGTTTTGTCACGATTCCAGGGTGACCCAGGCACCTGAGGGTTAGCTGAAGGCTCACTCCAAGGCGAGTGGGAGTTCGACCCGGAAGGTGGAGCCCTCCTCGGGCGAGCTGGTCAGCGTCACGGTCCCGCCGTGGGCCTGGACGAGCGCCTGCACGATGGCCAGGCCGAGCCCGCTGCCGCGGTCCTCGGAGGAACGGCGGCGGCTGCGCGCGGAGTCGGCGCGGTAGAAGCGTTCGAAGACCCGCTCGACCTGCTCGGGCGGCAGGCCGGGGCCGCTGTCGGCGACCTCGGTGAAGACCGTGTCGTCGGTCGCCCCGGCCCGGACGACGATGGGCGTGCCGGGCTCGGTGTGCACGATGGCGTTGGTCATGAGGTTGCTGATGACCTGCCGCAGCCGCACCTCGTCGCCGGAGACGATGAGCGCCGCGCCGCCGACCACGTCCAGCTTCACCGTACGGTCGGGGGCGAGGATCCTGGCGTCGTGCACGGCGTCGGCGACCAGGGCCAGCATGTCCACCGGGCGCATCTGGAGCGGGCGCTGCTGGTCCACCCTGGCCAGCAGCAGCAGGTCGTCCACCAGCAGGCTCATGCGCCCGGCGGCCTTCTCCACGCGCTGCATCAGCTCGGCGGGGTCGGCGCCGGGGTTCTGGCGGGCGTACTCGGCGAAGCCGCGGATGGAGGTGAGCGGGGTGCGCAGCTCGTGGGAGGCGTCGCCGACGAACTGGCGCATGCGGTCCTCGGAGCGGCGGGCCGCCGCCTCGGACGCCGAGCGCGCGGCGAAGGCGGTCTCGATCTGCGCCAGCATGCCGTTGAGCGACCTGGCCAGGCGGCCCACCTCGGTCCGGGGGTCGGCGTCCGGCACCCGGCGGCCGAGCTCGCCGCCCGCGATGGCCTCGGCCGTGCGCTCGATCTGGCCGAGCGGACGCATGCTGCGGCGCACGATCGTGACGCCCGCGACCGCCAGGATGAGCAGGATGCCGCCGCCGCCGAGCAGCTCGATCAGCACGAGCCGCCGGGTGATGGCGTCCACCTCCTCCAGGTCCACCGCGACGACCAGCGTGCGCCGCTGGATCTCGCTCTGGAGCACCCGCCACTCGCCGTCGCCGCCGGCGGCGGGCGCGGTGTAGGCGTCCACGCCGGGCGACTCGCGCAGCACGGGCTTGGGCTTGGCGTCCACGTCGCGGTCGCGCAGCATCGGGACGAACGCCTCACCCGGCTCCTTGACCAGCGCGATCGCGTCGGACTCGATGAGGATCGGGCGGTCGGGGGTCTCCCTGTCCCGCCGCCAGTCGCTGACGACCTTCTTGTGCATGCGCACGCTGAGCAGGTTGAGCTGGCTGTCCACCCGGTCCATGAGGTAGCCGTGCAGGACCGAGACGCTGACCAGGCCGACGAAGGTCATGCCGCAGCCGAGCAGGGCCAGCATCGCAGCGATCAGCTTGACCCGCAGCGGCAGGGCTCTCATCAGGGGCTCGGCGGCAGGCGCAGCACGTATCCGACGCCCCGCAGGGTGTGGATGAGCCGGGGGCTACGGTTGTCGATCTTCCTGCGCAGGACGGACACGTACGACTCCACGATGCCCACCTCGCCCCTGAAGTCGTAGTCCCAGACGTGGTCGAGGATCTGCGGCTTGGACAGCACGCGCCCGGCGTTGGTCATGAAGTAGCGCAGCAGCTTGAACTCGGTCGGCGAGAGCGAGACGGCGTTGCCGCCGCGCCAGACCTCGTGGCTCTCCTCGTCCAGCTCGATGTCGGCGAAGGTCAGCCTGGGCGGCGCGGCCTGCGCGTCCCCGCTCGTGCGCCGGAGCACTGCGTGGATCCTGGCCACGACCTCCTCCAGGCTGAACGGCTTGGTGACGTAGTCGTCGCCGCCGATCGTGAGCCCGCGGATCTTGTCCTCGGTCTCGTCGCGGGCGGTCAGGAACACCACGGGCGTGTGCAGCCCGCCGCTGCGCATGCGCCGGACGATCTCGAACCCGTCCACGTCGGGCAGCATGACGTCGAGCACGACGAGGTCGGGCCGGTGCCGTTGCACGGCGTTGACGGCGTCGAGGCCGCTCTTGGCCGTGGTCACGTCGAAGCCCGCGAACCTCAGGCTCGCGGCGAGGAGTTCGAGGATGTTGGGGTCGTCCTCGACGATCAGCAGGCGTGATTCCATCACCTTCAAGGATGCCCTCATCGGGAGAGTGCTGGAACAATTCCGGCAATATGCCGGGCAATTGCCAGGCTCGACGTCGCCGCGGGCGAGGGCGCGTTGCGGACCAGGACCACGCTTCCGTGGACGTCCACCACGAAGTCGTCCACCAGCCGGCCGTCCCTGGCGACGGCCTGGGCGCGGACGCCGCCGCCGGTCCTGACGAGGTCGGCGGCGGTGAGCTCGGGCACGTACCGCCGGGCGGCCCGGACGAAGGCGCTCTTGACGAGCGAGCCGTAGACCTCCTTGATCCCGGTACGCCAGTGGGTGCGAGCCATGCGAAGCGTCCCCGGCCAACGCAATATTTGCCCGAAATTTCGTATGTCTCGCCATCTGTAGCCTTCGTAGGCCAGGGCCAGCACCGCGTTCGGCCCCACCAGGACCTCGTCGTCGATGTGCCTGGTCAGATGCACGCCCAGGAACGGGTACCGCGGGTCGGGCACCGGGTAGATCAGCCCGCGCACCAGCTCCCTGGCCGCCCCGGCCAGCGCGTAGTACTCGCCCCGGAACGGCACGATCCGCACGTCCCCCGCCGCCCCGGCCACCCTGGCGAGCGCGTCCGTGCCGAGGCCGCCGCAGACCACCAGCCGGTCGAAGGCGAACCGCCGCCCCCCGGCCAGCACCTCGACGCCCTTCGACGTCTCGCGGATCGCCCGGACGGGGTGCGACAGGCGGACCGAGCCGCCCGTCCTGGCCACGTCGAGGGCGAGCGCGCGGGCGACGGCGGGGAAGTCGGCGATGGCGGTGTGCGGCGAGTGGATCGCGGCGACGCCGACCGCGTGCGGCTCGATCTCGCGCAGGCCGAGGCCGTCCAGCTCGGCGACGCCCGGCACGCCGTTGGCGCGCGCCCGCTCGGCCAGCGCGCGCAGCGGCGCGCGCTCGGCCCGCGTGCTCGCCACGACCAGCTTGCCGACCTCCCGGTAGGGCAGCTTGTGCTCGGCGCAGTACGCCTTGAGCAGCGCCACGCCCTCCCGGCACAGCCTGGCCTTGAGCGACCCCGGCGGGTAGTAGATCCCGGCGTGCACGACGCCGCTGTTGCGCCCGGTCTGGTGGGCGCCGACGCGCGGCTCCTTGTCCAGCACGGTCACCTCGGCGCCGCGCGTGGCGGCCAGCTCGCGGGCCACGGCCAGTCCGACGATCCCGGCGCCGACGACACCGATCTTTTCCGTCACATACCTGATTTTCCTGGTAAAGGCCGCCCTGCCGCCATACCTGGGCGAATCGAACATGAGTACGATGGCCTTCATGTACGTCCCGCCAGAGTGGCCCGCCGAGGTCCGCCCGCCCAGCGTCCCCGACTGGGAGACCTCGGCGGTGGCCTGGCTGCTCGACGCGGTGCCGCCCGACTACCGGGCCTACGAAGTGCTGAGGCGGCACCCGGTGGCCCTGGCCAGCATGGCCAGGCATCACGTCCGGTCGGCGGTCGAGGCCGCCCGCGCGGGCTATCGCGGCGCGGCCGTCGATCTCAAGGGCCACCTGCCGCCGCACGCCGTCGAGGCCGTGCTCGACACCTACCGCCAGGAGGGGCCGCGGCTGGTGCGCCTGTCGCGCTCGATCGAGGTGGTCGAGCGCGCGCTGCGCGGCGACATGTTCACCGCGACCATGCGCCGCCCGTGACGGCTCACCGGGTGCGGCGCGCGATGAAGGTGATCACCCCGGTCGCGCCCGCGGCCGCGGCCAGCCAGATCAGCACGTCCTTGGCGGTCAGGCCGCTCGGCTCGGCGGTGTCGGACGGCCGCGCGCTCTCCTGGACGGCGACGGGCTTCGGCGTGGGGGTGCTCGTGGCCTGGGCGCGCTCGGGCAGCGGCACCCGGTAGACCGGGCTGTTCGGGCCCTCCGAGCCGGTCAGCAGGGCCTTGCCGTCGGCGGTGTAGGCGATCGACTCGGCCTGCCGCAGCTCCGGCATGGGAACCCGGGCCAGCGTCTCCCCCGAGGGCCGGTAGAGGGTCGCCGAGAAGTACGTGCGGATGACGTAGGAGGAGCCGTCGGGGGCGTAGGCGGCGTCCGTGGCCATGATCGGGGCCGCGGCGACCCGGCGCAGGATGTTGACCCTGTCGGTGCGGAGCTTCTTCGGCGCGGCGTAGACGGACCCGGAGAACTCCTTGGACACGACGTAGAGCCGGCCGGTGCGCGGGTTGATCATGATGCCCTCGGCGTTGCGGCCGCCGCCGGCGTAGCGGAAGCGGTAGCGGGTGGCCGGCAGCGTGGCGTCCCGGAGCGTGCGCGGCTCGGCGACCTTGTAGATCGACACGTCGGGCCAGGCGCCGTCGAGGTTGTCGCCGATGTCGGCGAACCAGAGCGTGCCCTGCCCGGTGGCCGGGTCTCTGGTCGCCGCCATGGCCTCCCAGTCCCTGGCCTGGGCGCCGCGCAGGTGGAAGGTGGCCTTCGTACGCCCGTCGGCGCCGACCGCGTAGAACACGGGCGCGGCGGAGCTGTCGTTGTGGGTGTAGAAGACGTTCTCGTGCGTGGGCGAGACGGCCAGGCCGCTCGACTCGGTGATGCCGCGGTCCTTGAACGTGAACAGCTTCTCCGGCCCGTCGTCGTCGGCCCACGCCGGAGCCGCCGACAGCGCGAACGTCGCCGCCGCGGCGGCCAGGACCCGGAACACGACATCCCCCACCTCGCCATCATGCCCCACGACTCCGTCCGGGACGCTCAGGCCACCGCCTCCGCCACGCCCACGCGGGCGCTGTGACGGCGGAACCCGGCCCCCTGAAGCACCAGGAGCAGCCCGTTGGCCGCCGCCATGGCCACCCAGAGCCCGGTGATGCCCCACGTACGCGCCACCGGCACGGCGGCCGCCAGCAGCGGGCCGTAGCCGAGGACGAAGTAGGCCAGGCTCGCGCCCGACCTCTTGAGCGCGGTCAGCCCCATGCCCTGCACGGCCTGCGCGGCGTCGGCCAGCGACGACACCAGCATCAGCGGCAGCAGCGCGAGGGCCCGCTCGCGTACGGCGGCGTCACCGGTGAACAGCCCGAGCGCCCGGTCGCCGAGCAGCAGCAACGCCAGGGCCGCGGCCAGCGTGCCGGCGACGGCGAGCAGCGCGGCGGTGCGGTTGGCCCGCCGCGCCCCGGCCGGGTCTCCGGCGCGGGCCACCTCGGGCACCGACGCCTGCGCGACGGAGAGCGAGACCAGCATGATGAGGCCGGTGAGCGTGGTCAGCACCGCGTGCGCCGCGGTGTCGCGGGCGCCGGTCGCGCCCGCGGCGAACGTGACCACGCCGAGCACCCCGAACTTGATCAGCACGGTCGCCGCCAGCGGCACGCTGACCCGGGCCAGCCGGACGATCTCGGCCACCCTGGGCCGCCCCTGCCCGATCGGCCGCCCGAGCGCCCGGCGCAGCAAGAGGCTGGCCACGACCGCGGCCACCACCCCGGCGACCACCCAGGCCACGCCCACGCCGTCGAGGCCGAGCCGCGGCGCCAGCACCGCGGTCAGCCCGCTCAGCAGCAGGCCGAAGGTGAGGCTCGGCCACAACACGTCGCGGCTGCGGCCGAGTGCCACCAGGATCGTGCTCGCGCCGCCGGTCGTGGCGAAGACCAGCAGGTAGGCGGCCAGGAACCAGGGCAGCAGGCCCAGCTCGCCGACCACCTCATCGGGCACCCCGCTCACCCGCGCGAGCGCGGGCACGCAGATGACGGCGAGCGCCCCCAGCGTGCCCGTGGCCAGGCTGAGCCAGCGCGCGTCCCGTACGACGGGCACCGCCGCGCCCGGATCGTCCCGGTACGGCGCCACGAACGGCCCGAGCCCCCGCAGCGCGCCCTGCACGGCGGCGCCGGCGGGGCTGAGCACCGCGGACATCACCGCGAAGGCGGCCAGCGCGACCGTCTCGTGGTTGCCGAGCACGGACGTGACCACCAGCGTCCCCATCATGCCGGTGACCATCGCCAGGAAGACCGGCAGCGCGGCGCGGAGCAGGACGATCACGACGACCCCGCGGAGATCATGAACTCACCCTATGGCCTGGAGCGCACTCCAGGTATTTAGTGTGGACCCCATGGACTATGTCAACCTCGGACGCAGCGGCCTCCAGGTGAGCCCGCTCTGCCTCGGCACGATGAACTTCGGCCCGCTGACCTCGGAGGAAGACTCCTTCGCGATCATGGACAAGGCCCACGACCTGGGCATCAACTTCTTCGACACCGCGAACGTCTACGGCTGGAAGAAGGGCGAGGGCATCACGGAGAACATCCTGGGCCGCTGGTTCGCCCAGGGCGGCGGCCGGCGCGAGCGCACGGTCATCGCGACCAAGCTCTACGGCGACATGGGCGACTGGCCCAACGAGCGCCGCCTGTCGGCGCTGAACATCCGCCGGGCCTGCGACGCCTCGCTGAAGCGCATGCAGACCGACTACATCGACATCTACCAGGCCCACCACGTCGACCGGAACACGCCTTTCGAGGAGTTCTGGGAGGCCATGGAGGTCCTGCGGCAGCAGGGCAAGGTCATCTACGTGGGCTCGTCCAACTTCGCGGGCTGGCACATCGCCAAGGCCCAGGAGACGGCGGCGCGGCGCGGCACGTTCGGGCTGACCAGCGAGCAGAGCCACTACAACCTGCTCACCCGGGCGGTGGAGCTGGAGGTGCTGCCCGCCTGCGAGGACTACGGCATCGGCGTGATCCCGTGGAGCCCGCTGGCCGGCGGCCTGCTCGGCGGCGTGCTGCGCAAGATCGACAAGGGCCGGTCCGCCTCCGACACCATGGTGCGGGAGCTGGACAAGCACCGGGACAAGATCGAGGCGTACGAGAAGCTCTGCGACGAGCTGGGCGAGGACCCGGCGTACGTGGCGCTGGCCTGGCTGCTGCGGCAGCGCGCGGTGACCGCCCCGATCATCGGCCCGCGCACGCTGGAGCAGCTCGAAGGCAGCATGCGCACGCTGGAGATCGAGCTGGACGAGGCCACCCTGGCCCGCCTCGACGAGATCTTCCCGGGCCACCGCACCGCCCCGGAGGACTACGCCTGGTGACGGCGTGACCGGCCGGGCCCGGCACGACCACGGGCCCGGCCGCCCGGGGCGGCTCAGGTCAGCAGGGCGCCGAGAATGACGATCAGGAACAGCAGGCCGAGCACGAGCGGCAGCAGCCAGGGGCGAGGACGGTCCACGCCCTGGAGCCTAGCCCCGCTTCACCGGTGCGAGCGCCCAATCGCCGAGTGACTCGTACCTCACCTGGGGCCCGGTGTGGCTGCGGAACAGGTGCAGCCGCTCGGCCCGCCACGGCGACCCGGCGAAGGCGGCCAGCGACTCCACCAGCTCCCTGAGGTCGACGTCCGTCCGGGCCCTGGCCAGGGTGAGGTGGGCGTGGAACCGTTTCTCGTCGGTCTGCACGGCCCCCGCGCGGCGGCCGGCCGCGCGGGCCGAGTCGGCCAGCCTGTTCATGGGGTCGCCCGCGACCCCGGCCCAGAGCACCCTGGCCCGCCGCGCCGAGGAGAAGGCCCCGGCCCCGGCGAGGGCCACGTCGAGCACCGTGTGCCGGTGGGCGGCCCGCTCCAGGCGCACCTGGAGGTCGGGCAGCGCCCGTTCGGGCACCTCGCCGTAGAAGGCCAGCGTGACGTGCCAGGTGGGGCGGCCGGCCCAGCGCAGCCCCGGCACCTGCCCGACGTACGGCGCCACGGCCCGCTCGACCTCGTCGAGCGCCTCCTCAGGCGGGACCACGGCCGCGAAGAGCCTCATGTCATGCGATTGTCCCCGGACGGGGACGGATCACGCCATCGCCAGCGCCGGCCTGGCCATCCGGTTGCCGATCAGCTTGGTCACCATGACCGCGAGCCCGGTGCCCACCAGGACGAGCACGCCCGACAGCAGCACCCCCGTACGCGGCCCGCCCAGCTCCGACAGCCACCCGATCAGCGGCGCCCCGATGGGCGCTCCCCCGGTGAAGACCAGCATGTAGATGCCCATGACCCGGCCCCGCATCTCGGGGGACGTGGCGATCTGCACGCTGGCGTTCGCGGCCGTGTTGATGGTGATCAACGCGACGCCGGTCGGGACGAGTAGCAGCAGATAGACCGGGTAGAAGGGGGCCAGCCCGGTCAGCACCTGGAACAGCCCGAACCCGATCGCCCCGGAGAAGAGCACCTTGCGCGAGAGTCTGGCCCGCCGCGCCGCCAGCAGCGCGCCGCCCAGCGCGCCCACCGCGAACATGCTGGAGGCCAGCCCGAACGACGACGCCCCGGCGCCGAACACCTCGCGGGCCATCAGCGCGATCGACATCGAGAACGACTGCGAGAACATCGACACGAAGGCGATCAGCAGGATCGGCATGAGGAGCTCCTCGCGCCGCAGCACGTACCGCAGGCCCTCCCTGAGCTGGCCCTTGGCCCTGGGCACCGGCTCGGACAGGTTGAGCTCGGACTTCCGCATGAAGACCAGGCTGGAGATCACCGCGCCGAAGGTGAGCGCGTTGATCAGGAAGATCGGTCCGGTGCCGCCCAGCAGGGAGATCAGGATGCCGGCCAGCGCGGGGCCCACCACGCGGGCGAGGTTGAAGATGGAGCTGTTCAGGGCGATGGCGTTGGGCAGGTCCTGCCGTCCGACCATCTCGACCACGAACGCCTGCCTGGTCGGCACCTCGACGCAGGAGATCAGGCCGAGCAGGAAGGCCATCACGAACACGTGCCAGACCTGCGCGGCGCCGGTCATGGTCAGCACGCCGATGGTGAGCGCGAGCACCGCCATCATCGACTGGGCGGCGATGAGGATGGGCCGCTTGGGGTACCTGTCGGCGAGCACGCCGCCGAAGAGCCCGAACAGCAACATCGGCAGGAACTGCAGGGCGGTCGCCAGGCCGAGGGCCGCCGCGCTGCCTCCCACGCCGTGCGGGCCCTTGGTCAGGTCGAGCACCAGCCAGTCCTGGGCGGTGCGCTGCAGCCAGGTGCCGACGTTGGAGACGGCGCCACCTGCCGCGAACATGCGATAGTTGCGAATCTTGAGCGACCGGAACATCCCGGTCTTGGGTTGCTCAGGCTCTATATCTTGCTGAGCTTCTCCAGGATCGGCGCCGCCTGCCGCAGGATCGACCGCTCCTCCGGCGAGAGCTCCTTCAGCCGCTGTGTCAGCCACGCCTCCTTGCGGCGGCGTTCCTCCTTCAGCAACGTCTGGGCGGCCTCGGTCACGGTCACGGTCACCTGACGCCGGTCGGTCGGGTGCGGGGTGCGTGCGACCAGGCCGCGTTCCTCTAGCGCGGCGATCACGCGCGTCATCGAGGGCGGTTGCACCTTCTCTAGCTCGGCCAATTCGCCGGGGGTTATCCCGGAATGCCGTTCCACGGCGGCGAGCGTCGCGAACTGGGTGGGCGTCAGCGAGTGCGCCGCCGCCTGACGCCGGAGTCGCCTGGTCAGCCTTGCCATCGACACGCGCAGGGCTGAGGCCAGGCCCGCGTCGCTGCGCAGGTCCATCTTGGGCTGGGTGTTCATTAGCACGTCTCATTACCTTTGCTAACTATATGCGAAGGCAAGATATTTCCCTAGGTCAGGTTGTCTCACTCCTTGATACCCCGAAGCCGCCCCACATGCGCGGGACGGCTCCTGGACGTCGAGGTCAGAGACCGATGGCGGCCCGGATCGGACCGATCGCGAAGTAGAGGACGAACAGCGCGGTGACGCCCCACATGAGCGGGTGGATCTCGCGCGCCTTGCCCCGCACGACCTTGACCAGCACGTAGCTGATGAAACCGGCGCCGATGCCGTTCGAGATGGAGTAGGTGAACGGCATGACGACGATGGTGAGGAAGGCCGGGATGGCGATCTCGTAGTCGTCCCAGTCGATGTCGCGGATGGCGGTCATCATCAGGAAGCCGACGACGACCAGCGCGGGCGTGGCGGCCTCGTAGGGCACGACGGCGACCAGCGGCGCGAAGAAGATGGCGACCAGGAACAGCACCCCGGTGACCACGCTGGCCAGACCGGTCCGCGCGCCCTCCCCGACGCCGGCGGCCGACTCGATGTAGGTGGTGTTCGACGAGACCGACCCGGCGCCGCCCGCCGCCGCGGCGATCGAGTCGACGAGCAGGATCTCCTTGGTCCGCGGCAGCGTGCCGTCGGCCTGGACGAGGCCCGCCTGCCGGCCGACGCCGACGATCGTGCCCATCGTGTCGAAGAAGTCGGTGATGAGCAGGGTGAACACGAACAGCACGGCCAGCAGCACGGAGATCCGGCTGAAGGCGCCGATCGGGTCGAACTCCGTGAACAGCCTCAGCGGGTTGTGGAAGCCGAAGATCTTGTCAGCGGCGGGGATGGCGGGGACGTTGAGCTGCCAGCCGCCGGCGTTCTCGGGCGAGGCCGCCCCCACCTTGGTGACCGCCTGGACGACCATCGCCAGGACGGTCGATCCGACGATGCCGATCAGGATCGCGCCCTTGACCTTGCGCGCCACCATGGCGGCGGTGGCCAGCAGGCCCACGATGAACACGAACACCGGCCAGGAGGTGAGCTGGCCGCCGATGCCCAGCTCCAGCGGCGTGCCCGCGGCCTTGCGCACGAAACCGGCGTCCACGAAGCCGATCAGCGCGATGAACAGGCCGATGCCGACGCTGATGGCGGTCTTGAGCTGGGCCGGGATGGCGTGGAACACCGCCGTCCGCAGGCCGGTCAGCACCAGGATCGCGATGATGACGCCTTCGAGGAAGACCAGGCCCATGGCCTCCTCCCAGGTCATCACCGTGGCGATGTTGAAGGTCACGAAGGCGTTGAGCCCGAGCCCGGCGGCCATCGCGAACGGCACCCGGCCGACCACGCCCATGATGATCGTCAGGATGCCCGCCACGAACGCCGTGCCCGCGGCGACCAGCGCCACCTGCGGGGTCGTGCCATCGCCGATGACCTGGCCGTCGATGTCCTTGCCGTAGGCGAGGATGATCGGGTTCAGCACCACGATGTAGGCCATCGTGAAGAACGTGGCCAGGCCGCCGCGCACCTCACGGGAGATCGTCGAGTCTCGTGCAGAGATTGCGAAGAAACGGTCTATTGCATTACGCATGTCACTCACGGGCCGAAGAGTGACAGTAGTGGTGAGCTGGGAAAAGTGTCCGCAATCGGATCGAGACCCGATTGGAAGCTAGGCTGGACACGTGAAGCAGCAGTGGCACCCCGATCCCGAGCCGATCAAGACCAACGACACGGCCGCCGTCGGTGCCGGCACCGCCCTGTGGGCCGTCGCCCTGATCGTCCTGCTGATCTTCCGCCCGGCCCCCGAGAACACGTGGTGGATCTGGACCTGCGTCACCGGGGTCGGCTTCGGCCTCTTCGGCATGTGGTTCGTCCGCCGTCCGCGCCGGGGTTGACATTCATCATCTTCCGGACATCTCCGAAGTCATCAGGAACCCATGTCTCCCTCCACTACCTGGGCGGACGCCGTTCCCGCAGGCTGGTCAGCATGAAGAAGGCGATGTTGACGATCCTCCTGGGCGCCGCCGTCCTCGCCGGTTGCGGCACCACGGGTGAGCCCGCGAAGCAGGCCGGGCCCGGCAAGGGCGCCGTCGCCTGGAGCCCGTGCACCGGGCTGACCGGGCCCGACGGCAAGCCGCTGCCCAAGGACGACGCCGTCCAGTGCGGGTCCGTACAGGTGCCGCTCGACTACGGCGACCCCGGCGGCCAGAAGATCGACCTGGCGCTGATCCGGATCAAGGCCACCGGCGACCCGCTCGGCTCGCTGGTCTTCAACTTCGGCGGGCCCGGCGGGTCGGGCGTCGACACGCTGGCCCAGGCCGCGAAGGCGTTCGGCAGCCTGGGCACCCGCTACGACCTGGTCAGCTTCGACCCCCGCGGCGTCGATCGCAGCGCGGGCGTCAGGTGCGGCGGCGAGCTCGACGCCCTCCTCGCCGCGCCCGCGGGGGCCGACGGCGAGGCCATGTCGAAGAAGTTCGCCGCCGCCTGCGAGAAGGACTCGGGCAAGATCCTGCCCCACGTGGGCACCGTGAACGCCGCCCAGGACCTCGACCGCATCAGGGCCGCGCTCGGCGACCGGCGGCTCAACTACTTCGGCTTCTCCTACGGCACCCATCTCGGCGCCGTCTACGCCACCCGCTTCCCCGCGAACGTCGGCCGTTTCGTCCTCGACGGCGCCTTCGACCCCACGGTCACCTTCGAGCAGCGCGCCGTCACCCAGGCCACCGGCTTCGCCCACGCCTTCGAGGCGTTCGCGAAAGACTGCGTGGCCCGGACCTGCGACCTCGGCCAGGACCCGGCTGCCGTGAAGAGCGCCGTCGAGAAGCTGCTCGACGGGCTCAGGAGCAAGCCGCTCAAGGTCGGCGACCGGCAGCTCACCTACGGCCTGGCCCAGCTCGCCGTCATCACCCCGCTGTACGCCAAGTCCGCCTGGCCGGTGCTGGAGCAGGCCGCCGCGGCCGGGATCAAGGGCGACGGCGCCACCCTGCTCGCCCTGGCCGACGCCTACACCGGACGGCGGCCCGACGGCACCTACTCCACCATGATGACCAGCCTCCAGGCCATCACCTGCGCCGACACCACCGAACGCCCGACCGCCGCCGACATGGCCCGGGTGGACGACAAGATCAAGAAGATCTTCCCCATCCTGTCGGCGGACGGCACCGCCACCGCCTGCGGCCACTGGCCCACCCCCGGCGACGACGCGGCCAAGCGCATCGACGCCACCGGCTCGGCGCCCATCGTGGTCATCGGCGGCAAGGGCGACCCGGCCACGCCGTACGAGTGGGCCACCGCGCTCAACGCCAAGCTGAAGACCGGCGTGCTCATGACGTACGAGGGCGAGGGCCACGGCGCCTACCTGAGCGGCGCCGGTTGCGTCACGCGCACGGTGGACGCGTACCTGCTGACCGGAAAGGTGCCGGCAGCGGGCACCACCTGCGCGGCCTGACCGGAGACGGGACCGATGGCGGGCACCGCCTGCGCGGCCTGACCGCGGCGGGCCGCCCCCTCGGACGGGAGGCGGCCCGCCGGTGTCAGGACAGGTCGGCCTCGGCCAGCAGCAGCGGCACCGCCTCCGGGTCGCGCAGCAGCGCGGCCACGGCCAGCCGGTCGTTCCACTGGCCCGTGGCCCAGGCCAGCCCGCGGGCCAGCCCGTCGACGCCGGTGCAGTGGACCGCGCCCTCGAAGAACCGCCACGTGCAGGCGACGCCGTCGACCAGCAGCTTCTCGTGCTCGACGTACGTCTCGGGCGCCGTCGGCAGCAGCGAGCGCACCTGCGGCGGCACCGCGCGCACCTCGCCCTGCGAGGTCACCTCGCCGCTGGCCAGCTCACCGGCCAGCGGCAGGTCGAGCAGCTCCGACAGCGCCTCGGCCAGGTCGTAGGAGGCCAGCACCAGCGGCCGGTCGGTGACGAGCTGCAGCAGGTCGGGGGCCTCGACCACCACGGCGTCCTCGGCGGCGGCCACCACGATGTCGCCGCCGAGCACCGCGCGCACCCGCGCGGGCGGCTCGACCCGGGCCGGATCGACGGCGGCCAGCGCGATCCACAACGCCCGAAGCTGCGCCCGGTCGACCTCGATCGCCGGGTCGGCCATCAGCTCCAGCAGCTCCTCGGGGCCGCCGTGGGCGGCCAGCAGCTCGGCGAGCGTGGTGCGCACGCCGAGCATCGACAGCGCCGCCGCGTCGAGCCCGGCCGGCGCGTCGGCGTAGAGGCCCTGCAGGAGCGGGTCGGCGCCGGGCAGCCGCAGCTCAAGCGGCTTGCGGCCGCCGAGCACCGGATGGTTGGCCAGCCACCACGCGGTGTAGGACGGCACCTCCACGCCCTCGACGCGCAGCGGGTGCAGCGCGGCCCGCAGCGGCGGCCGGGTCAGCAGCGGCAGCGCGGCCTCCCAGTCGGCCACCAGCTCAAGGTCGCGCACCGCCGCGAACTCGGCCACCACCGGCGGCACCGCGAGGTCGGGCAGCAGGTCGAGCACGTGGTCGAGCCAGTCGGCCTCGCCGTCGAGGTCGTGGTCGCAGTCGTCGTGGTCGAGCAGCACGTCGGAGTCGTGGGCGACGGCGAACCCGTCGAGCACGCCCGCCGCCGCCAGCACCCGCGCCCCGTAGGTCTCCTCCAGCTCGGGCGCGGCCACGCCGAGGTGGGTGTCGGCGGCCAGCAGCCCTGCCAGGGCGCCGTCGGCGAGCATCAGCTCACCGGCCGCGTAGAGCTCGCCGTCGGCGCCGCGCAGCGCCAGCTCGGCCAGCCACGGCGCCTCGCCGGGAACCAGCCCGGACGCCGCCACCAGCGACAGCACGGCCCGCGCGACCGGCTCGGGGTCGGCGCTGTCGAGCGACTGCGCGACGGCGGCCTTGGTCAGCGGGTCTTCGAGCACCGTGCGCGGCGTGGCCTCGGCGGCGCCCAGCCGCAGCAGCGCCGGATGGGCCGCCTCCGGATGCACGATGCGCAGCCCGAGCGGCGTGAGGTCGAGGTCGGCGCCGCCGTCGGTGAGGATCAGCGTGCCGCGCGGGCCGCGCACCACCCGGCCGTCGGTCAGCGGCACCGGCAGCGCGCCCAGCGACTCGGGGTCGTCGGCGGGCAGCACCGCGTACAGAGAGCGCCACCAGGACGGCTCACGCGCCTCCACGGCCTCCCCGGACAGCAGGTCGACCACGTCGGCCAGCTCAACCCGGCGCACGCCCAGGGCGACCATGGCCGGATGCCTGGCCGGCCAGCCGGCGGGCAGCAGCCCCGGCACGAAGTCGGCCACGGTGTCGAGCAGCTCGGCGGTGGCCCCGGCCACGACGGCCGCCTCCCGGCCCGCGACCACCCAGCCGTCGCCCTCGGGCTCGCGCGCCGGATGCTCGACCCGCCACTCGGCGTCGGGCTCGTAGACCTCGGCCTCGGCGAAGGACGGGGTCTGGACCGCCGGCGCGGGCGCCGACAGCGCGGGCAGCAGCGGCGCGGACGGCAGGCGTTCGAGCACGGCCCGCCGGACGCGCGCGTCGAGCTCGCCCTTGCCCATGAGGGACGGCACCAGGTCGAGCAGCCTGGACGTGCGAGGCAGCTCGCCCAGCAGCCGGACGTAGGCGTCGGCCACCCGCTCGACCAGGAAGTCGGTGAGCGGCCCCTTGGCGACGTGCCGCCGGTCGGTGGCCATCGGGAAGGACGCGATCAGCAGCGCGGGCAGGTCGATGGGCTCGTCGCTCGGCGTCGGGGCGTGCACGACGGGCGGCACGGCGGCGGGCAGCGGGCCTGGCTCGCCGGTGCCGGTGACGGGCACCGCCCAGCGCAGCGACCAGAAGGGCCGCGCCCGCTCCTCGGTGGGCCGGTCGGCGAACAGCCTGGCGACCTCCTCGGGGGTGAACTCGCCGGACTCCGACACGACGTGCCAGCCGTCGGCCACGACCGTGCGGGTGGCGCCGTCGAGGTCGATCTCGATGGCCTCCAGCGCGGGCAGGCCGAGCAGCAGCGCCGGGCTGGTCTCGGCCAGCATGACGCGGACGGCGTCGACCGCCGCGGCGTCGCGCAGCGGCAGCCGGACGAGCGTGTCGAACCCGTCGGGCACCTCCAGCGGCGGCGCGTCGAACGGCAGCCTGAGCAGCGGCACGTGGCCCGCCCGGTCGGCCAGCTCGCCCGCCAGCACGGGGATGCCCGCGACCAGCTCGGACGTGCCGGCCCGCGACCAGCGCACCGAGCCGCCGCCGCGCGAGCCGATGGCCGGCTCGTCGCAGACGGAGACGACGGCCGCGAAGCCCACGCCGAACCTGCCGGCCGCGCCGATCTCGTCGCGCTTGCCCGACACGCGCAACGTGGACAGGCCCTCCACGCCGGTCGCGTCGAGCGGGGCGCCGGTGTTGGCGGCCGTCAGCACGTCGCCGCGCAACGTCAGCCGCAACACCCCTGGCACCCCCGCGCGCAGCGCCGCGTCGGCGGCGTTCTGGGCGAGCTCGACGATCAGCCGGTCGCGGTAGCCGCCGAGCGCGAAGTCCTCCTCGGCGTTGGCGTCCTCGCGGAAGCGGGCGGGCGAGGCCGTCCAGGCGGAGAGGACGGCGGCTCGCATCCGGTCAGTGCCAAAGGTGTCGGTCATCGATCACGATCCTGGTCGAGTGAAGAGGGGCCAGGGTAGGTTAGCCCCCCTGACCGACGAAACCGCCGTGCCGTGCTCGCGCCATGCCCGTGCCCGTGCCGTGCGCGTGCGCGGTCAGGAGTGGCCGAGCTCCTCGGTGGCGGATCCGTCCACCGAGCCCTCTTCCTCCTCGATCAGGTCGTAACCCAGGTCGTCGAGGATCGGGATGGCCTGCTCGACCGGCGGGGGCAGCACGGCCGCCTCCGAGTGGGCGCCGCAGCCGTGGTCGGCGGCGACGACCTTGCCGTCGTCGGGGGCGTACTCGTTGGCGCAGACGCCGAACGACAGCCGCAGCTCACCGGAGAGCAGCCAGTAGAACCCGCAGGTGGAACACTGCGCGGGCGCGGCGTGTGCGATCGGAGTGTGCGGCCCGTGCTCGCCCGCGTGCCAGCGTCTGGCAGCCCGGTCTCTGCCGATGGCCGAGAGCACACGGGCTCGGCCCAGGCCGTACTCGAAAACCATCTGGCGGTCGGCATCTTCGTCGAGCTCGGTGAAACCGGGCGCCAGCCTGTCGTCGTCGTCGGGGGTCGGCAGCAGGTCGCCGACGCCCAGGTCGCCCGGCCGCAGCCGCTCGCTCCACGGCAGCCACTCGGGGGCGAGCAGCGCCCCGGAGCCGGGCAGCAGCACGGCCTCGCTGACCGTGACCTTCTTCGCGCGCGAGGCGCGGGTGACCGTGACGGCCCACCGCCAGCCGCGATAGGCCCGGTCGAGGCAGGCGAAGTAGTGGGTGACGATCCGGTCGCCCTCGCTCTCGAAGCCGAGGTGCTCGCCGGGCTCGCCCGGGTGCGCCAGCTCCTGCGCCGCGGCGCGCGCCAGATCGACTGCGGCGACGCAGGCCTGGTCGGGAGCGGGGACGCGGGCACGGGTGCGGCTCATCGGGCCGCCTCCGCCTGAAGGTGCTGTTCGCTCACACTTCATTCTCACCCATAGGCGGACCTGGCAGACCCACAACCGCCGATCCGAAGCTGAGAACAGGGGTGAATCGGGTAAGACTGGTAGGCGTGGGGGGTGGCTGGGAGCAGGCTCGGGACATCTCGCGGCGGATCGGCCATGCCATCGGCGGCGCGGGACGCGCCGGCGTGCGCGCGGGCCGGGCCACCGCGAGCGGCACCGTCCGGGCCGGCCGGGCCACGGCCAGGGGCGCGCGCAGGGCGGGCAGGGCGACCAGGAAGCTGACGTACGCGGGCGGCGCGGGCCGTACCGGGCTCGGCCGGCTGATCGAGCTGTCGGCCGGCAACAGCGCCGCCGACGCGCTGGTCACGGTGGCCCTGGCCAGCACGGTGTTCTTCGGCGTGCCGGTCGGCGAGGCGCGCGGGTCGGTCGCGCTCTACCTGGTCATCACGATGCTGCCGTTCGGGCTGCTCGCGCCGTTCGTGGGGCCGATCCTCGACCGGTTCAGGTCGGGGCGCCGCTACGTGATGGCCGGCACGCTGTTCGGCCGGGGGCTGCTCTGCTTCGCCATGGCCGCCGCCGTGGGGGCGGGTGACCTGCCGACGCTGTTCATCGGCGCGCTGGGCGTGCTGGTGTTGTCGAAGGCGTACAACGTGTCCAGGGCGGCGATCATGCCGAGCGTGCTGCCCGCCGACATCACCCTGGTCTCGGCCAACGCGCGGGTGGCGCTGTTCACGCTGGTGGCGGCCGGGGTGGCGGTGCCGGTCGGGGCGGGCCTGACCGCGTGGCTGGGCAGCGCCGTGGTGCTGCGCGTGGCCATGCCGGCCTTCCTGCTGCTCGGCGTCGCCGCCGTACGCCTGCCGCGGCACGTCGACTCGCCCGACCAGGAGGAGGAGGGCGTGGCGCCGCGCTGGCGCACCCTGCTCAAGGTGGGCCCGGCCGTGGCCGAGGCGGTCTGGGCGAACGTGGCGCTGCGGATCTTCTCCGGTTTCCTGGTGTTCTTCCTGCTCTTCCTGGTCCAGGACAAGGCGGTGCCGTGGCTGGCCGCGCCGGCGGCGGCCGCCTCGTTCTTCGACGTCCCGAGGACGATCGCGCTGCTCGCCCTGGCCGCCGGGCTGGGCGGCCTGGCCGGGGCCGCGGTCGCCAACTGGACGCGCAACCACGCCCCCCAGGTGATCGTGCTGGTCACGCTGGCGGTGACGGCCGCGACCACGATCGTCACGGCCGTCCTGTTCGGCCTGTGGACCGCGCTGGCGGTCTCGCTGGTCACCGCGTTCGCCCAGGAGCTGGGCAAGCTGGCGCTCGACGCGATCGTCCAGCGGGAGATCGGCGAGGAGGTGCGCTCGTCCACGTTCGGGGTGGTGGAGGCGGTGCTGCAGTTCGCCTGGGTGTTCGGCGGCCTGCTCGGGCTGGTGCTGTCGCTGACCCGCAGCTCCGTGGCCGGCTTCGTCGCGCCGGCGGTCGCGCTGACCGGCGCGCTCGGCTGGCTCCTGGTCACCAGGCGGGGGCGGGTGCGAAAGGCCGAGGCCAAGCTGGCCGGGCAGCGGGCCGAGGGCCCCGATCCGCAACGGACCGAGACCCTCGACCGCACCAAACCCCTGACGAACCCGGGCGGCGGTTAGGCGTCGAGGTCGTCCGCGACGGCCCTGAGCACCTGGGCGATCTTCTTGGCGTGCGCCGCCTCGGGGTGCTTGCCCCGCTGGTAGGAGGTGGAGACGCCGTCGAGCAGCTTGATCAGGTCTTCGACGATGACGACCATCTCGTCGGGCGTCTTCCGCTTGCCCTTGGGCTTCGTCTTGGCCAGGGTCGGCGGCTGGTCCAGGATCCGGACCGACAGCGCCTGCTGGCCCCGGCGTCCCTCGGCCACGCCGAACTCCACCTTCTGGCCTGGCTTGAGCGGGCCGGCGTTTGTGGGAAGCGCGGAGGAATGCACGAAGACCTCACCGCCGTCGTCACGGGTGAGGAAGCCGAAACCCTTGTCGGCGTCGTACCACTTGACCTTGCCACTCGGCACAGGAGGACCTCGTTCAAACAGTCGAAAAGGATGAATGGATGTAGGTTATGCCCCGAAGCGCGCGGAGGCGACCGGGAAAATGCCGGGCAATTACCGTAGTTCGTCGCGCGCACGCCATCCGGCGAACCAGTCGGCGAATTCGGTCAGGTCGGCGAGGGCCACGTCGGCTCCGTGCTCACGCAGCTCTCCCACCGTGTAAGGGCCCGTCGCGACGGTCACGCTCATGGCGCCGCCCGCGCGCGCCGCCTCGATGTCGGCGACATGGTCACCAACATAAGCCGCCGCGCCGAAGCGCGCGAGTGCCGTTCCCTTTGCGGCTCCGAACACCGATCCGACCACTTCGTCCACGGCCAGCCCGAGCAGTTCGACGGTGCCGGCCGCGTCGCGCGGGTTCTTGCCCGTCACCACGATCACCCGGCCGCCGCGGGCCCGTACGGCGGCGATGGCCTCGTACGCGCCCGCCATCGCGGTGTGCACCGGAACGCCCACCGCGGGATAGATCTCCCGGAACAGCTCGGCGGCCGCGGGAATGGCCTCCGCCGGCATCCAGTTGGCCAGCTCGTACTCCAGCGGCGGCCCCAGCCGGGTGACGATCTCACCGCTGTCGATGTGCACGCCCAAACGGCTTGACAGCTCGTCGTAAACGGCCGCGATGCCTGATCGCGTGTCGGCCAATGTCATGTCCAGGTCGAAACCCACTGAGGTAGTCACCCGTGCAGGATGCCAAACGCCGCATCCACGTCGGTAACGACCCTTGTTGTGGGACTCTGGGAATGGGCAGAAAGGAATTACTTATCGGAGAGGAGTGACCGTGTCAGAGACCCCCCGCACGCCCGGCACGGGAGACCGGCTCGCCGCCGCCGCCGCTCCCCGTCCCCATCGGCCCGCCCGGCCGCGCGGCACGCCGGTGACGGCCTGGCGGCGGGTCGCGGCGTTCGCGGCGTACGCGGTGCGGCTGGCGTCCAGGCTGGCGGCGCTCTCGTTGGCGCTGCACGCCGTCTTCACGGTGTTCCGGGCCAACCCGGCCAACGGCTGGTACCAGCTCGTCGAGTCGCTGGCCTCGGGGCTCTCGCTCGGCCTGGCGGACCTCTTCCAGCTCGCCGACCCGCGCTGGACCACGCTCGTCAACGACGGGCTGGCCGCGCTGGCATGGCTCGTCGCCGGTTCGGCACTGGCGGGCCTGGTCAGGCGCGCTGCGGCCTAACGACTACTCTCGTTGCGGAGGTATCTGCACAGACATGACCAGATCGACCCGTGAGCGGATCATCGACGAGGCCCTGCGGCTGTTCGCCGAGCGTGGCTACGCCGCCACCTCCGTGGCCGAGATCGAGGCCGCCTCAGGGCTCTCCCCCGGCGCGGGCGGGCTCTACAGGCACTTCAAGTCCAAGTACGAGGTGCTCGCGGCCGCGATCAACGAGCATGCCGCCCGCACCAGGAGCCAGGTCGCCGAGAGCCTGGCCGAGCTGAGCACCATGGAGGCCGCCGCCGGCCTGGAGGACCGCCTGTCGCTGCTGTGCCGGGCGGGCCTGGCCAAGGTGCGGGAGGAGTCGGAGCTCACCCGGGTGTTCTTCCGGGACCTGAGCCAGTTCCCCGAGCTGGTCGCGGTGGTCCGCGAGGGCCTGCTCCAGCCCATGTTCGACGCGATCACCACCTGGTTCCGCGCCCAGCCCGAGTACGCCGCCGCCAAGGTCGACTGGGCGGGCATCGCCGCGGTGCTCGGCGGCTCGGTGGTCCACTACCGGCTGTTCCAGGAGACCGTGGGCGAGATGCCGGGCCACGCGGAGAAGGACCAGTTCGTCGCCGCCTGGGTACGTCTGGCCGTCGGCCTGCTTCCCAGCCCGGCGCCGGTCAGCTGAGGTCGAGCAGCCGGTAGGCCAGCCAGGCGACGCCAAGGGCCGTACCGATCATGAACATGACCCCGCTGACCTCGAAGAACCGGGCGACGAACGCCGCGAGCCCCGGCCCGGCCGCCTGGAGCCCCCCGACGAGCACGCCCCCGACCGTGTAGCCGAACAGCGGCGCCCCGGCCCCGGCCAGCTTGTCGCCCGCCGTCCACGTGTCGCTGAACAGCACGACCGCCGCCCCGGCCGCCCACACCAGCACCGGCACCTGGAAGATCGCCACGGCCGGCAGCCCCACCGGCACCAGCAGCGCCGCCAGCGCCAGCACCACGAGGGCGGCGATGTCGCGCGGCTGCCCCCTGACCACGCTCCCGGCCCTCCTGCGACCGGCCGCGGGTGGGGTGGCGGACAGGTCGGCGGTGGGGGGCGCGGGTGAGGTGACGGGCAGGTCGGCGGTGCGGGGCGCGGGTGGAGCTGCGGGCGGGGCGGCGGGCAGGGTGGCGGGCAGGGCGGCGGTGGGGGGCGCGGGTGGGGTGGCCAGGCGGCGGGCCTCGCGTTGGACCAGGGCCACCGGGTCGCCGAAGCGCGTCAGCACCTTCGCGACGTCCCGGGCGTCCTGGCTGCCCCGCCGCTCCGCCTCGATCCTGGCCCGCAGCCGCCGCGCGAAGTCGAGCCGCTGGTCGGGCCTGAGCACGCCGTGCGCCGCGTCGGCCGCCCTGCTGACGTAGTTCAGGACCATTTGGTCCGCGCGCTCTATCACGTCTGGCAATGCTGCCCCGATCAGGGGGGACATACCATGGCAACGATGGAGTTCACGGAGTGGATCAGGGGGCGCACCGACGAACAGCTTCGGGCGCTCGTCTCCGCGCGGCCTGAGTTGATCACTCCGGTGCCCGCGCATCTGGAAGGGCTGGCCGCGCGCGCCGCCAGCCCTTCGGCGATCGGCAGGGTGCTCGACCGGCTCGACCGGTTCACGCTGGCCGTCGTCGAGACGCTGGCCGTACAGGACGGGCCGGTGACGAAGGCGGCGCTGCGCGGCCTGGTCGGACGGGCGCTGGCGGCGGGCAGGCCCGAGCCCGCGCTGACCGCGGCCCTCGACCGGCTGCGTGACCTCGCGCTGGTCTTCGGCCCCGACAACGCGCTCGACCTCGGGCCGGGCGTGCGCAAGGTCCTGGAGGAGCCCGCCGGGCTCGGCCCCAAGGTCGTCGACGTGTTCCGGCACCACCCGCCCGAGCAGCTCGACGAGATGGCCGACGACGTCGCCCCCGGCACCGACGGGCCCGGCAAGGAGCGGCTGGCCGCCGCGCTGTCCGCCCCCGAGGCCCTGGTGGCGGCCGTCTCGCCCGAGGCCAGGGGCGCGCTCGACCAGCTCGTGTGGGGGCCGCCGACCGGGCGGGTGCCCAACGCCAGGCGCGAGGTGCGCGTGGCCTCGGCCCGTTCGCCCATCGAGGAGCTGCTGGCCCGCGGGCTGCTCGCGGCCACCGGCGAGGAGAGCGTGACGCTGCCTCGCGAGGTGGGCCTGCACCTGCGCGGCGGGCGCGTCCACCGCGACCTGCTCGCCGTGCCGCCCGCGCTCGGCGGGGCCGCGCGCGACCGCGAGCTGGCCGACCGTACGGCGGCGGGCCAGGCGTTCTCGTTCGTCAGGTCCGTGGAGGAGCTGTGCGAGCGGTGGAGCATCGATCCGCCGGGGGTGCTGCGCACCGGCGGGCTCGGCGTACGCGACATGAAGCGCACCGCGACCGACCTCGACCTGCCCGAATGGGCGGCGGCGCTGGTCGTCGAGGTGGCGCACGCGGCGGGGCTGGTCGCCGCGGGCGGCGGCGTCGACGGCGAGTGGCTGCCGACCTCCGGCTACGACCTGTGGCGGGTCAGGGCCACCGCCGACCGCTGGGTGACGCTCGCCGCGACCTGGCTGCACATGGACCGCGTGCCCGGCCTGGTCGGCGAGCGCGACGACCGCGACCGGCCGCTCAACGCCCTGCACACCGACCTGCGCCGGGCCTCCGCGCCGGGGGTGCGCACGGCGACCCTCGGCGTGCTGGCCGCCGCGCCGGGCCTGGCGCCCGACCGCGACTCGGTGCTCGAACGCCTGGCCTGGGAGCAGCCGCGCCGGCGCGGGCCGCTGCGCGAGCAGCTCACCGAGTTCGCGCTGCGCGAGGCCGAGCAGATCGGCGTGACCGGGCTCGGCGCGCTGTCCGGCCACGGGCGGGCGCTGCTCGACGGCGGCGACGCGGCCGGCCTGCTCGCGCCGCTGCTGCCCGAGCCGGTCGACCACGTGCTGTTGCAGGCCGACCTCACCGCCGTCGCCCCCGGGCCGCTGACCAGCGAGCTCAACCGCTGGATGACGCTCACCGCCGACGTCGAGTCCAAGGGCGGGGCGACCGTCTACCGGTTCGGCGAGGGCTCGATCCGGCGGGCGCTCGACGCCGGGCACGGCGGCGAGGAGCTGCTGGCGATGCTGGCCCGCCATTCGGCCACGCCGGTGCCGCAGGCCCTGTCGTACCTGGTGACGGACGTGGCCCGGCGGCACGGGCGGATCCGGGTGGGCACGGCGAGCGCCTACGTCCGGTGCGACGATCCGGCGCTGCTCGACCAGATCACCGCCGACCGCCGCGCCGCCGCGCTGCGCCTGCGCCGGCTGGCCCCCACGGTGATCGCCTCGCGCTCGTCCAGGGCGGCGCTGGTGGACTCGCTGCGGGCCATGGGGTACGCGCCGGTCGCCGAGTCGCTCGACGGCGACGTGATCATCTCGCAGCTCGACAGCAGGCGTACCGAGGGGGTGGCGCCCGTCCGCGCCGTGGCCTCGGTCAGCGGGCTCGACCCCGAGGTGGCCTCGGCGGCCGTACGCGCGCTGCGCGCGGGCGACGCGGCTCACCTGGCGCGGCGCGAGCCGGTCGACGCCCCGGGCGGCGCCGTGCCCCGGGGGCCCGCCACCGCCACGATCTCGGCCCTCCAGGACGCCATCAAGCAGGGCGTACGGGTGTGGATCGGTTACCTCGACTCGCAGGGCAACGCCACCTCGCGCATCCTGGAGCCGGCCCGGATGGAGGGCGGCTACCTGACGGCGTACGACGAGACCAGGGCCGCCGTCCACCGCTTCGCCCTCCACCGCATCACCGGCGTCGCCGGTCTCTGACCCGCCTTCCCCCCGTCTCAGGGGTGGTGGGTGAGCGCGTGGGCCGCGAGCCGGGCCGCGGGGCCGTCCCCGGCGGCCAGGCGGCGCAGGTGGGCCGCCGCGTCGGCCGGGTAGCGCAGGGACAGACCGCCGCACAGCCCGGCGACCGCCGCGACCGCCCGCGGGTCGGCCGGGTCGCGGGCCCAGGCGAGCGCCAGGCGCAGGGCCTCGGGGGCGAGGGCGTCGTCGGCGCACATGTACGACAGCGCACCGCCCGCCGCCAGCCGTTCGCCCGCCCGTCCCCGCGCCCACACCTCCAGGAACTCCTGCCGCGCCTCCCTGAACGACCAGGAGGCCAGCAACGCCACGCCCTCGGCCGCCCGCGCGCGCACGTCGTCCCCCTGGAGGGCCAGCGAGCGCGCCCACTCGCGCAGCGGCTGCCACAGCCAGTAGCCGTACCGGGCGGCCAGCTCGCCGAGCACCTGGGCGCGGTGGTGCGGGACGCGGAAGACGACGAGACCGTCGCGCACGGCGATCAGCGGGTGCGGCGCGCCGGCCGGCCCCGGCCCCGCCTCGTGGGCCTCCCGGCTCCGCTCGAACGCGGCCAGCCGGCGGGCGAACTCCGGCTCGGGCAGCCCGTGCGCGAACGCGAGCGCCGCCACCGCCCGCACCTCGTGCATCGGCGGCTTGGTGTCGAACCAGGCGGCCACCTCCTCGCCCGCGGGCTCGTCGTCCCGCACCAGGCGGGTGGCCAGGCGGACGACCTCGGCCGGCGTGCGCAGCGCCAGCGCGCGGACCCGTGCGGTGGCCGCCCCCTCCGGGGCGCTCCGGCCGCCGAACGCGCTCAGGTACAGGTCGAACAGCTCGCCCGGATCGGGCGCGCCCCACGGCTGCTCCACCTCGACCGCCTGCGACGGGACGCCGTTCCGGGTGATCACCAGGTACGACCCCAGCTCGGCGAGCTTGCGGGCCAGGTCGAGCAGCTCGCCGCGGTCGGCGCTCCCGGCGATCCAGTCGTGCAGCAGGTACGCCCGCCCCGGCCCGTACTCGGTCCCGGCGAGCAGGTCGGCGGCGCTGCCGGCCGGAGACAGCACGGTGATCCTGCTCTCGGCCAGCGACATGCGCGACAGCAGGGCGATGGCGCCGAGCCGCTTGCCCATGTCCGCCTCCCCCACCAGCACGAGCAGATGCCGCATGGACAGCCGGCGAACCGCGTCGGCGAAGCCGGCGGGCTCCAGGTACGAGCGCAGCAGGGTGTCGGCCGCGCGCCGGTCGAGGTCGCGGGCCACCGGGACGACCAGAGGCCGGAGCTGCTCGTTGATGGCGATGACGCGCTCGGTGAGCGTTTTGTCGTCGAGGTCGCTCTCGCCTGCTTCAGGCGTGTCGATCACGAAGTCACCTCGGGCCTGAGGGGAACGCTGTCAATGGAAAATGTCTTTCGCGAACGCTTTTGTCCGGCGACTTGTTTCCCCGGCTTATGGATTGACCGTGCGCCGCCCGGCGACCACCGTTCCGACCAGGCGTTTCTCGCGAAGCTCGCGGCCACGGCCGCCGGCGCGCGCATGTCGATCATGTCCTCCATTGCTCTGGGCGACGGGCCGGTGACAAGAACCGCGACTGGCCATCTGGTAGCACGGAACCCTAGTTATCCCACCAATACACGATCTAGCGCCACCCGAAAACTCGAATGACCTTCTAGGCCGATATTGGACATTTACAGGGCATGAGAGCATCGTCCACAATCGTCAGTCAAGGGCGGACGTGAGAACGTTCAGGGTTGACTGCGCGCGGCGCCTCCGATCAGGTTGTGCATGTGACCGAGCAAACGCTGGGCCAGCTGGCCGAGGAGTCATGGAACCGCTTCGACGACCACGACTCGGTGTTCTACGAAGGGGTCTGGCACCGCAGCCACGAGCTGGCCGGACGCGCCCGCCGGATGTGCGGCGGGTTCGTCGAGGCCGGGATCCGGCCGGGCGACCGGGTGGTCGTGATGATGGCGACCTCCCCCGAGGTCCCGATCGTCTACCAGGCATTGTGGGCGGCGGGCGCGGTGGTCACGCCCGTGGTCTTCCTGGTGGGGGCCGAGGAGCTGCGGCACATCCTGCTCGACAGCGGCGCGTCGGCCGTCGTCACCTCGCCCGAGCTCGTGGAGACCGTGCGGGCCGCCGCGGTGGACGTCCCGATCCATGTGGACACGGCCGAGCTGGAGAGCGCCACCGAGCACGGACGGGTGCGCCGGGACCCCGGCGACCTGGCCGCGCTCATGTACACCGGCGGCACCACGGGCGTCGCCAAGGGGGTCATGCTGAGCCATCGCGGGCTCTGGCAGGTGGCCAAGGACGCGTACGAAATATCCCACCAAGAGGGGAAAAATCGTGCGATCGTGCCGGTGCCGCTCTCGCACGCGTACGGGTTGATCATCACCGTGGCCGGCCTGCACGCGACCGAGCCGCAGCAGGCCGTGCTCATGCGCTGGTTCGAGCCGGAGGCGTTCCTGCGGCTGGCCGCCGAGCAGCACGTCCAGTACGGCACCGTGGTGCCCGCCATGATCCACATGCTCCTGGCCCAGCCGCTGGAGTCGCACCCGCTCCCCGACCTGGCCTACCTCACCTGCGGGGCGGCGCCGCTGGGCCGGGCTGCGCTCCAGGAGTTCGAACGCCGGATGCCGGGCACGCAGATCCTGGAGGGCTACGGCCTGACCGAGACCAGCGCCGTCACCACCTTCAACCCGCCGGGCAGGCGCCGCCCCGGCAGCGTCGGCCTGCCGCTGGCCGGCTACACGATCACCATCCGCGACTCCGCGGGCGAGGCGGTGGAGTGCGGCGACGTCGGCGAGATCTGCGTCAGCGGCGACTCGCTGATGCTCGGCTACTGGGGCGAGCACGAACCCGACCCCGAGGGCACCGCGCTGGTCGGCGGCGAGCTGCGCACCGGCGACGTCGGCTGCGTGGACGACGACGGCTACCTCTACATCGTCGACCGCAAGAAGGACCTGATCATCCGCGGCGGCTTCAACGTCTTCCCGCGCGACGTCGAGGACGCGCTCAACCAGCACCCCGACGTGGTCATGTCGGGCGTCGTCGGCCGTCCCGACCCGCGGCTGGGCGAGGAGGTCGTGGCGTTCGTGCAGCTCAGGCCGGGGGCCGAGGAGAGCGCCGAGGAGCTGATCGACTGGGCGCGCGACCGGGTCGGACGGGTGAAGTACCCGCGCGAGGTGCGCTTCGTCGAGTCGATCCCGGTCACCAGCGTGCTCAAGCTGGACAGGAAGGCCCTGCGCGGCCGGTTGTGACCGTCCGCGCGCACCGGGTCGGGCGCGTCGGTATTCCGTGATAAACGTTGACCTGTCTGGAGGTGAACGTGAGTCAAGAAGACCCGTCCGGCTACCCGCACCTGCCCTACGGGGCGCCCTACGGCGAGCAGCCGCCTCCGCAGTACGGCTACGGCTACGGCGTGCCGCCGCGGCGCGACGAGGGCCCGCAGGCCGCCGCGATCGTCGCCGTCGTGCTCAACTTCCTGTCCCTCGCCTCCTGCCTCAACGTGCTCGGGCTGCCCGGCGGCATCCTGGCCGCCGTGGCGCTGACGCGGGCCCGCGAGCAGCCGGGAAGCGCCCGTTCGCTGCTGGTCTGGAGCTGGGTGCTGTTCGGCGCCGGTTTGGTGCTGAACATCGGGCTGTTCCTCTTCCTGGGCCTCACCGGCCGCCTGGACGACTGATCGATTACCCGTTCCGGGACTGTTCCTGCCGTCGCGCGTGTTGGATAAGGGTCAACCGTAGGAAGGGATGTCCGTGAACGACGGCCCGCTCATCGTCCAGTCGGACAAAACGCTGCTGCTCGAGGTCGACCACGAGAAGGCCGACGCGTGCCGCAAGGCGATCGCGCCGTTCGCCGAGCTCGAACGAGCGCCTGAACACGTCCACACCTACCGCGTCACGCCGCTCGCCCTGTGGAACGCGCGTGCCGCCGGCCACGACGCCGAGCAGGTCGTCGACGCGCTGATCGGCTTCAGCCGCTACCCGGTGCCGCACGCGCTGCTCGTCGACATCGCCGAGACCATGGCCCGCTACGGCCGCCTGCGCCTGGAGAAGGACCCGGTCAACGGCCTGGTCCTGACCTCGACCGACCGCGCGGTGCTCGAAGAGGTGCTGCGCTCGAAGAAGATCCAGCCGATGCTGGGCGAGCGCCTCGGCGCCGACTCGGTCATCGTGCACCCGAGCGACCGCGGCAACGTCAAGCAGGCGCTGCTCAAGCTGGGCTGGCCCGCCGAAGACCTGGCCGGCTACGTCGACGGCGAGCACCACCCCATCAAGCTGCTCCAGGACGGCTGGGAGCTGCGCAACTACCAGCGCGAGGCGGCCGACGCCTTCTGGCACGGCGGCTCCGGCGTGGTCGTGCTGCCCTGCGGCGCGGGCAAGACCATCGTGGGCGCGGCGGCCATGGCCCACGCCCAGGCCACCACGCTGATCATGGTGACCAACACGGTCAGCGCCCACCAGTGGAAGACCGAGCTGCTCAAGCGCACCTCGCTGACCGAGGACGAGATCGGCGAGTACTCCGGCAACAAGAAGGAGATCCGCCCGGTCACCATCGCCACGTACCAGGTGATGACGACCCGGCGGAAGGGCGTCTACAGCCACCTGGAGCTGTTCGACGCGCGCGACTGGGGCCTGATCGTCTACGACGAGGTCCACCTGCTGCCCGCGCCCATCTTCCGGATGACCGCCGACCTCCAGGCCCGCCGGCGGGTGGGCCTGACCGCGACGCTCGTGCGCGAGGACGGCCGCGAGGGCGACGTGTTCTCCCTCATCGGCCCCAAGCGCTACGACGCGCCGTGGAAGGAGATGGAGAACCAGGGCTGGATCGCGCCGGCCGACTGCGTCGAGGTGCGGGTCACGCTGACCGACGAGGAGCGGCTGGCGTACGCGATGGCCGAGGCCGAGGAGCGTTACCGGTTCTGCGCCACCACGCCGTCCAAGACGTACGTGACCGAGGCGCTGGTCCGGCGGCATCTGGGCGAGCAGGTGCTGGTCATCGGCCAGTACATCGACCAGCTCGACGAGCTCGGCGAGCACCTCAACGCCCCGGTCATCAAGGGCGAGACCAGGGTCAAGGAGCGCGAGCGGCTCTACCAGGCGTTCCGCGACAAGGAGATCCAGGTCCTGGTGGTGTCGAAGGTGGCGAACTTCTCCATCGACCTGCCCGAGGCGGCCATCGCGATCCAGGTGTCGGGCACGTTCGGGTCGCGGCAGGAGGAGGCCCAGCGGCTCGGACGGGTGCTGCGGCCCAAGGCCGACGGCGGTGGCGCCCGGTTCTACACGGTGGTCAGCAGGGACACCGTCGACCAGGAGTTCGCCGCCCACCGGCAGCGCTTCCTGGCCGAGCAGGGATACGCCTACCAGATCATCGACGCCGACGACGTGCACGGCGAGGTGTGACCGGTTGAATGCCCGGCCGCTCGTTGCCTGAGCGGCCAGGCACGGCGTTTACGTCACGTCCACGAGACTCCACGGGTCGTCGACATCGAACCACCCCCCTCACCTGCGTACTATCACGCCGCCTGCGACATACCCCCATGATCCGACAAACGCACCTGAAATGCCCGACTTTTTCGGTATTCCCACGTTCACTCAGAGATACGGTCTTTGCCGGGTTCGTTCAGGGGTTCGCTACCTGGCCAGCAGGCCGCCGAGGAACAGCACCGCGCCGGCGACGAGCCATGCGGCGACCCCCGTCCCCATGAAGCGGCCGAACGTGCGCGGGTCCTGCCGGGACGCCGGGACCAGCCACGCGGCCAGCGTGGCGCAGGCGGCCAGCGCGGCGAACAGCCCCGACGCCGTGGAGACCGCGCCGAGACGCCGGGAGCACGCCGCCGCGGACTCGCCGCCCGCGCAGAACGCCTCCAGCCCCCACCCGGCGAAGACCGACATCCCCCAGAGCGCCGCCAGCAGGAAGCTCGCGACCGTGGGGATCATCGGCGAGAGGACCAGGCGAAGCCGCGCCACCTTCCCTCCTTACCCCGCCGCGCGCCGGTAAATGCCTTGGAGGCACCGGACGGCCGCCGTTAAACTAGCCGATTCGCTGCCTTGACCACCTCCGTTTTTCGACCCTGGGAGGCGCTTTCGCATGCCCACACACCAACTGGCTCCCGACATACCCTCCGACGTGCTCGCCGCCGAGCAGGCCCACCTGGCCGAGTCCAGGGCCGCGCTCAAGGCGATGCGGGCCCACGCCCAGTCGTTGTCGGCCGACGCGGCCGGCGACTGGGTCTCGCAGCAGATCCTCCAGTCGCTGCTGGACCAGCGCGTGGCCGCCCTCGCCGACCATCCGGACACCCCGCTGTTCTTCGGCCGCCTCGACCGCGAGGGCGGCGACGACCTGCCGGGCACCATCTACGTCGGCCGCCGCCACGTGCACGACGGCACCAGCCGGCCGCTGGTCATCGACTGGCGCGCGCCGGTGTCCCGCGCGTTCTACCAGGCCAGCCCGGCCGACCCCATGGGCGTCGTCCGCCGCCGCCGCTTCGGCTACCACGGCGGCGCGCTGACCGCGTTCGAGGACGAGCCGCTCGGCGAGGGCGGCGAGGTCGGCCCCTCGAAGATCCTCACCGAGGAGATCGAACGCCCGCGCACCGGCCCGATGCGCGACATCGTGGCCACCATCCAGCCCGACCAGGACGAGATCGTCCGCGCGACGCTGGCCCAGACCGTGTGCGTCCAGGGCGCACCCGGCACCGGGAAGACCGCCGTGGGCCTCCACCGGGCCGCGTACCTGCTGTTCACCCACCGCGAGCGGCTGGCCAGGTCGGGCGTGATGATCGTGGGCCCGAACCGGGCGTTTTTGTCCTACATCTCCTCCGTCCTGCCCGCGCTGGGCGAGGTCAAGGTCGACCAGACCACCGTGGCCGGGCTGCTCGGCGAGCACGCCGCCGAGGAGGACCCGATGGTCTCCGCGATCAAGGGCGACGCCAGGATGGCCGCGGTGCTCGAACGGGCGCTGTGGATGCACATCGTCAAGCCCGAGGACGGCCTGGTGTTCACCAAGGGCGCCTACCGCTACCGGGTCGCCGACCACGAGGTGCGCGAGATGGTGGCCTCCCTGCGCGGCACCACCCGCTACTCGCCGGGACGGGCCGCGCTGGCCCAGCGCCTGGCCCACCAGGTGCTCGTGCGGATGGAGCAGCGCGGCGAGTCGCCCGACGACCGGGTCCAGGACGCGGTGGCCAGGTCGAGGCCGGTCAAGCAGCTCGTCGACGCGGTGTGGCCGAAACTGACGCCGGAACAGGTCCTGCACCGCCTGCTGTCCGACCCAGAATTCCTCACAAAAGCCGCCAAAACCGATTTGTCGCCTGACGAGCAGGAAATGCTGCTTTGGCGGAAGCCTTATCGGAGCTGGAAGTCCGCCAAATGGTCGGCCGCCGACGCCGCGCTCCTCGACGAGCTGCGCGACCTCATGGAACGCACCCCGTCCCTCGGCCACCTCGTCGTGGACGAGGCCCAAGACCTGTCCGAGATGCAGCTGCGGGCGCTCGGCCGGCGCTGCCGCAACGGCTCGGCCACCGTGCTCGGCGACCTGGCCCAGGGCACCACGCCGTGGTCCACCAGCTCGTGGGAGACCGTGCTGAAGCACCTCGGCCAGGACGAGGGCGAGGTGACCGAGCTGACCCTCGGCTTCCGCGTCCCGCGCGAGGTGCTCGACTACGCGGCCCGCCTGCTGCCCTCGATCGCCCCCGCGCTGGCCGCCCCGCGGTCGCTGCGTCCGGGCGCGGGCTCGCTCACGGTCCGGCCGGGCGGCGCGGTCGCCGAGGCCGCCCGGGAGGTCCTGGCCAGGGAGGGGTCGATCGGGGTCATCGTCCCCGACGCGAGGGTGGCGGCGGTCTCCGAGTCGCTGTCCGGCCTGCCGCACGCGGTGCTCGACCCCGACGCGACGCAGGACCACCGCCTGCTGATCGTGCCCGCCACGCTGGCCAAGGGCCTGGAGTACGACCACGTGATCGTCGTGGAGCCGGCCGACATCGTCGAGGCCGAGCCCCGCGGCCTGGCCCGCCTGTACGTGGTCCTGACCCGCGCGGTCACCTCGCTCACGGTGCTGCACGACAGGCCGCTCCCGGCGCAGCTCGGAACCTGACGGAGGGCGGGCACGGCCGCTTCTAGGATGGCCTGAAGGAGCTGTCAACCTAGGAGGATGCCGTGCCCGCACCCCTTCCGCATGAACACCTGCCCCCGGTCCCCGCACTCGTGGTGGAGAGCGACGACATCCGCGACGGCGAGCGGCTGAACGACCTCCACGTCTTCGACGACTGGGGGATGACCGGCGGGAACGTCTCGCCCCAGCTGCGCTGGTCGGGCGCGCCCGAGGGCACCCGCGGCTACGCCGTCACCTGCCACGACCCCGATGCCCCCACCGGCAGCGGCTTCTGGCACTGGGTGCTGTTCGACCTGCCCGGCGACACCACGGAGCTGCCGAGGGGGGCGGGCACCGGCCCCGACTTCAAGGGCCTGCCCGCCGGCGCGGTCCACGCCCGCAACGACTACGGCACCAAAGACTACGGCGGCGCCGCTCCCCCGCCCGGCGCCCCCCACCGCTACGTCTTCACGGTGCACGCGCTCGGGGTCGACGAGCTGGGCGTCGGCAGCGACGCGAGCCCGGCCGTCGTCGGCTTCAACATCACCGCCAACACGCTGGCCCGCGGTCACGTCGTCGCGCACTTCGGCGTCTGAGACCGGCACAACACCGCGGCGAAGGCGCCCCGTTCGCGTTCGGGGCGCCTTCGCCGTGGTGCCGCGTCGGGTTCGGTACGCCCGGCGCCACCAGACGGGGGTTCAGTCGCCCTGCACCAGCTCGTCGGCGAACGTGAAGTCCCCGGGGGCGTTGGACGACAGGTCCTCGTTCTCGACGGCCGACCGGCCCTCGAAGGCGTCCGAGACGTCCTCGCGCTCGCCCGACATCTCCTGGCCCTCGTCAGAGACGTCCTCGCGCTCGCCGGACATTTCCGCGCCCTCGTCCGACATGTCCGCGCCCTCGTCCGAGTTCTCGTCGCGCTCGCCCGACATGTCCTGGCCCTCGTCGGAGGCGTCCCCGTGCTCGCCGGACCTCTCGTCGGCCTCCTCGGACGACCTGTCCTCGCCCTCCTCGGACGACCCTTCCTCGCCCTCTTCCGACATCTCCCCGCGCTCGTCCTGCGACGTCCACCTCGACGGCGAGGCGCAGTAGTCGCGGTCGTACAGCTCCAGGTAGCCCGCGCAGTAGGGCACGTCGACGTACTCCAGGGACTCGTCCAGGTAACCGTGGTCGTCTGCCTGGGCGGGCATCGTCATGGCGGCCGCGGCGGCCATCATGACGGCCCCGAGCCCGAGAACGCGCGCGGTGCGGGAATTCATGTAACTACTCCTTTGTGCGGTGAATCGTCACTTCGTGTGTCGTTACTTTCCGTAGTCAATAACTACTAAACGTGACGGGATCGGACACAACAAAAGGCGGCCGGATCCTTGGAGATCCGAACCGCCTTCTGATGTGTCAGCGACCAGGCGAGGCCTAGAAGTCCATGTCGCCGCCGCCGGGCATGCCGGCCGGAGCAGCAGGGGTCTTCTCGGGCTTCTCGGCGATGACGGCCTCGGTGGTGAGGAAGAGCGCCGCGATGGAGGCGGCGTTCTGCAGCGCGGAGCGCGTCACCTTGGCCGGGTCGATGATCCCGGAGTCGAACATGTTGACGTACTCGCCGGAAGCGGCGTTGAGGCCCTCGCCCGGGGTCAGGTTGCGCACCTTCTCCACGACGACGCCGCCCTCGAGGCCCGCGTTGACCGCGATCTGCTTGAGGGGCTCCTCAAGAGCCTTCTTCACGATCGCCGCGCCGGTGGCCTCGTCGCCGTTGAGCTCGAGCTTGTCGAACGCCTTGGCGCCGGCCTGCAGCAGCGCCACGCCACCGCCGGGGACGATGCCCTCCTCGACGGCCGCCTTGGCGTTGCGGACGGCGTCCTCGATGCGGTGCTTGCGCTCCTTGAGCTCGACCTCGGTCGCCGCGCCGGCCTTGATGACCGCCACGCCACCGGCCAGCTTGGCCAGGCGCTCCTGCAGCTTCTCGCGGTCGTAGTCGGAGTCGGTGCGCTCGATCTCGGCGCGGATCTCGTTGACCCGGCCGGAGATCGCCTCGGCGTCACCGGCGCCGTCGACGATGGTGGTCTCGTCCTTGGTCACCACGACCTTGCGGGCGCGGCCGAGCAGGTCGAGGGTGGCGGTCTCGAGCTTGAGGCCGACCTCCTCGGCGATGACCTGACCGCCGGTCAGGATCGCGATGTCGCCCAGCATGGCCTTGCGGCGGTCGCCGAAGCCCGGGGCCTTGACGGCCACGGAGCGGAACAGGCCACGGATCTTGTTGACCACCAGGGTCGCCAGGGCCTCGCCCTCGACGTCCTCGGCGATGATCAGCAGCGGCTTGCCGGACTGCACGACCTTGTCGAGCAGCGGCAGCAGGTCCTTGTTGGCCGAGACCTTGCTGTTGACGATCAGGATGTACGGGTCTTCGAGAACGGCCTCCATGCGGTCGGAGTCGGTCACGAAGTACATCGACGTCATGCCCTTGTCGAAGCGCATGCCCTCGGTGAGCTCGAGCTCCAGGCCGAAGGTGTTGCTCTCCTCGACGGTGATGACGCCTTCCTTGCCGACCTTGTCCATCGCCTCGGCGATGAGCGAGCCGATCTCGGGGTCGGCGGCGGAGATGGAGGCGGTGGAGGCGATCTGCTCCTTGGTCTCCACGTCCTTGGCCAGCTTGGAGAGCTCCTCGCTGACCCGCTCGACGGCGGCCTCGATGCCCTTCTTCAGGGCCATCGGGTTGGCGCCGGCGGCCACGTTGCGCAGACCTTCGCGCACCAGAGCCTGGGCGAGCACGGTGGCCGTGGTGGTGCCGTCGCCGGCGACGTCGTCAGTCTTCTTGGCGACTTCCTTGACCAGCTCGGCGCCGATCTTCTCCCACGGGTCCTCGAGCTCGATCTCCTTGGCGATGGAGACGCCGTCGTTGGTGATCGTGGGAGCGCCCCACTTCTTCTCCAGCACGACGTTGCGCCCCTTGGGGCCCAAGGTCACCTTGACGGCGTCGGCGAGCTGGTTCATACCGCGCTCGAGACCGCGCCGGGCGTCCTCGTCAAACGCGATCATCTTGGCTGCCATAAGGCTAGACCTCCCAGATGCAGGGTGGCGTGTCCTGGACCGAGCCGACGCCCGCGACGGCATAGGCCTGCATCTCCGTTCGGCAGACCCCATCGTCTCGATCCGAGTTGTTGGCACTCTGCCACACAGAGTGCCAACGAACTGTTTAGCACTCTACCCTGCCGAGTGCAAGCCACGGGCACCCCACCCCAGCTCATCGGGCAGGTCATCGGGTGCGCCGGTTCGTACGGCGAGCCGCCCCCTGAGGCGCGGCCCGCCGTGCGAAGCCGACGGAGGAAACAGTGGCGAGCCCGTACGGACTGCGCTGCCGCACGTCCCGCCTGGTGCATACCAGCGAGGGTGAATCAGACCGTGCGGACGGACTCCGCCTGCGGCCCCTTCTGGCCCTGCGTGATCTCGAACTCGACGCGCTGTCCCTGTTCGAGAGAGCGGTACCCGTCCATCATGATCGCTGAGTAATGGACGAATACATCCTTACCACCGTCTACCGCGATGAAGCCGTAGCCCTTGTCCGCGTTGAACCACTTGACGGTGCCCTGCGCCACTTCCGACTCCTCTTACTGGGCTCGCAGATCTCGCCCATTCCTTCGCGAGACCCGTAATCGCATGACTTTTGGGAAAATCAGCCAGACGATCGCCCTCGACCATACCTGTGGCACGGGGTTTGGCAACAGAGTCAACCGACAAAACGCTAATTTCATCGAAGGCTGAGTCGTTCGAGGTTGAATTTGGTTCTAAAACAAGAAGGCGCCCACAAGGGGCGCCTTCAAGAGTCGGTGGTCCGGCGGTCAGCCGCCCGCGACGGCGGGGATGATGGAGATCTGAGTGCCTTCCGGGGCGGGAGTGTCCAGGCCCTCGGCGAAACGGACATCCTCATCACCAACGTAAACGTTGACAAAACGACGAATCTTGCCCGATTCATCCAGAATTCTCGCGCCGATCCCCGGGTAGTCGGAGTCGAGCTTGGCGAGAACGTCACGAAGAGTCGCCCCTTCGCCACTCACTTCGGCGTTACCCCCGGTGTAAGTGCGCAGAATGGTGGGAATCCGCACAGAAACGCTCATGGTTTTTGTTGCCTTTCCTGGATTGTCAGACAGTCGCGCGGAACGCGTCGAGAGAGGGCCGGATCACGGCGGTGGGCCGCGCGTCGTCGCTGATCGCGTCGAGCGTCTTCAGGCCGTCGCCGGTGTTCAGGACCACCGTCTCGGCCTCGGGGTCGAGCCTGCCCGACTCGACGAGCTTCTTCAGCACGCCCACCGTGACGCCGCCCGCGGTCTCGGCGAAGATGCCCTCGGTGGAGGCCAGGAGCTTGATGGCGGCGACGATCTCGGTGTCCGTGACGTCCTCGACGCCCCCGCCCGTGCGCCGGGCGATGTCCAGCACGTACGGCCCGTCGGCGGGGTTGCCGATGGCCAGCGACTTGGCGATCGTGTCCGGCTTGACCGGCTGGACGACGTCGTGCCCCGCCTTGTACGCCGCCGAGACCGGCGAGCACCCGGCCGCCTGCGCCCCGAACACCTTGTACGGCGTGTCCTCGACCAGCCCGAGCGCGATCAGCTCCTTGAACCCCTTGTCGATCTTCGTGAGCTGGGAGCCGGAGGCGATGGGGATGACGATCTGCTCCGGCAGCCGCCAGCCGAGCTGCTCGGCGATCTCGTACGCGAGCGTCTTGGACCCCTCGGCGTAGTAGGGCCGCAGGTTGACGTTGACGAACCCCCACCGCTCGCCCAGCGGGTCGCCGATCAGCTCCGAGCAGAACCTGTTGACCTCGTCGTACGTGCCGTCGATGCCGATCAGCCGGCCGCCGAACACCCGGGCCATGGCGATCTTGGCTGCTTCGAGGTCGGCCGGGATGAACACGCACGCGTCGAGGCCGGCCCGCGCGGCGGCGGCGGTGACCGCGCCGGCGAGGTTGCCCGTGGAGGAGCAGGAGAGCGTGTGGAACCCGAAGTTCCTGGCCGCCTCGACGGCGATGGCGACCACCCGGTCCTTGAAGGAGTGGGTGGGGTTGCCCGAGTCGTCCTTGACGTGCAGGGACCGGATGCCGAGCGCCTTGCCGAGGTTGCCGGCCTTGACCAGCTTCGTCCAGCCCGGGTTCATGTTGGGCTTGCTCGCCACGTCGGCGGGGACCGGGAGCAGGGAGCGGTAGCGCCAGATGTTGGCGGGGCCGGACTCGATGTCCGCGCGGGTCACCTGGCCGAAGGAGTAGGCCGCTTCGAGCGGCCCGAAACACTCCAGGCAGGCGAAGCTGGGGCCCAGGGGGTAGCGCGTGCCGCACTCGCGGCAGGACAGAGCGACGGCAGGACCAAAGTCGAGCGACATGAAGCGAGGCCTTCCCTCATCTTCGCCCGCGGCCACCTTGACCGCGAACCGGAATTGGCACCTTGTCCCGGTCGGCCTCGCCAGGTCGCGAGCACAAGCCGGGAGGGTTGCCGGGGCTTCGCAGGGCCGGTCCCTCCACCCCTCTGGATGAGCAATATTCAGTTGTTCGAAAAGGACTCTACCTTCTCAAGTGGTGGAAACAACCACCCGTCTCAGCATGCGAGAGGACACGTCTCACCGATAGTCCTCCCCGAGGACTCCCTGCACGTACTTGCGGGCCTGGTGGATGCGGGACTTGGCGGTGCCGAGCGGGATGTTGAGCTGCTCGGCCACCTCGTTGTAGTCGAGCTGGACGATGTCGCGCAGCACCAGCGCCTGGGCCAGGTCGGGCTTGTCGGCCTCCAGCGCCTCCATCGCGTCGAGCAGGTCGAGCCGCGAGCCGGCGATCACGCTGACCCGCCGCGCGTCCGGCTTCTGCATCGGCAGCTCCTCCGACGTCTGCTCGGCGGCCCTGCGCTTCAGCGAGCGGTAGGTGGTGCGCGCGCAGTTGGCGGTCACGATGTGCAGCCAGGTGCTGAACCTGGCCCGCCCCTCGAACCGGCCGATGTTGCGCGCCACGGCCAGCAGAGTGTCCTGCGAGGCTTCTTCCGCGTCCTGGTGATAGGGCAGGATCCGGGCGCAGTGGCGCATCACGTCAGGCTCGATCCTGGCCAGGAGCTCGCCGAGCGCGCGATGGTCTCCGGCCGCGGCCGAGCGGGCGAGTTCCTCGGTTAGCTCATCTAGCGCCATAGCTGGGATCCTATGGGCGAAGGGAGCCCAAATGAACAGCGTTCTCGTGGCGTCCAACCGCGGGCCGGTCTCCTTCACCGTCGACGACGACGGTGAGCTGACCATGAAACGCGGTGGTGGCGGCCTCGTGTCGGGCCTGTCGGGGGTGGCCAAGGAGCACGGCGTGCTGTGGGTGTGCGCCGCGCTGTCCGACGGCGACCGCAGCGCCGTGCGCCTGGCCCCGGGGGGCCGGCTCGACCGCGGCGGCTACGACACGGGCGCCCTGCGGATGCTCGACATCCCCGCGGCCACCTTCCACCGCGCCTACAACGCCGTGGCCAACTCGACCCTGTGGTTCGTCAACCACCTGCTGTACGACATCCCCAACTCCCCCAGTTTCGGCACCAAGTTCCGGCGCGAATGGGAGTCCTACCGCGACTACAACGGCGCGTTCGCGCTGGCGCTGGCCGAGGAGGCGGGGCACGGCGCGCGGGTGATGGTCCAGGACTACCACCTGACGCTCACCCCGGCGATGCTCCGCGCCGAGCGGCCCGACCTGCGCATCGCCCACTTCAGCCACACGCCGTGGGCGCCTCCCGAGTACTTCTCCCTGCTGCCCGACGCGGTCACCAGGGAGGTGCTCGACGGCATCCTTGGGGCCGACCACGCGGGCTTCCTCACCGCCCGGTGGGCGGCGGCGTTCATGGACTGCTGCGAGGCGCTGCTGGGCGCGCGGGTGGACCGCGCGGCCGGCACGGTCGCCCACGAGGGCAGGACGACCCGCGTCGGCGTGCACAGCCTGGGCGTGGACGGCGCGGCGCTGTGGGCGCGGGCCTGCGAGCCCGACGTCGAGTCGCACATGGCAGCGCTGGCCGAACAGGTGGTCGGACGCCGGCTGATCGTCCGCATCGACCGCACCGAGCTGTCCAAGAACATCGTGCGCGGCCTGCTGGCCTACCGGGAGTTCCTGGCCGCCCATCCGGAGTGGCACGGCAAGGTGGTCCACCTGGCCTTCGCCTATCCCAGCCGGCACGACCTGCCCGAATACCGCGAGTACACCGCGTCGGTGCAGCGCTGCGCGCGCGAGATCGAGGACGAGTACGCCACCGAGGACTGGGACCCGGTCATCCTCAACGTCAACGACGACTACCCGCGCTCGCTGGCCGCCTACCGGCTGGCGGACGTGCTGCTGGTCAACCCCATCCGTGACGGCATGAACCTGGTCGCCAAGGAGGGGCCGGTCCTGTCGCCGCGCTGCGCCCTGGTGCTCTCGCGCGAGGCGGGGGCGGCGGCCGAGCTGGGGCCGTACGCGCTGGTGGTCAACCCCTACGACGTGAGCGGCACGGCGGACGCGCTGCACCAGGCCCTGGTGATGCCCGAGGACGAACGCCGGCGGCGCCGCGACCGGCTGCACGAGGCGGCCACCGCGCTGCCGCCGCACAAGTGGCTGGAGTCCCAACTCGACGCCCTGCTTTAACATGAGAAGTCGGGTTCACTGCCAATGACGGAGGCTGCCGCGTGTCGACGGTCTCAGTGCCCATCAGACTCGTCCGGGACCGTCCTACCTGGCTCATCTACTTCCTGCTCGGCACGTTCGCCACGTTCGTGTACGGCCTGAGCGCCGCCCTCCCGCTCCTGCGCGCCGACCAGCGCACCACGGCCACCGTCGCCGGGCTGCACGGCACCGCCATGGCGGTCGGGACGATCGCCGCCGGGCTCGCGCTCCCCCTGCTCACCAGGCTGCTCGGCCGGCGCTCGACGTGCTGGCTCGGCCTGGCCGGGATGAACGCCGGCGTGCTGCTGGTCATGGCCGCCTCCGCGCTGCCCCTGACGCTGCTCGGCTACGGCGTGGCCGGCGGCTTCGGCTCGGTCATGCTCTACGCGGCGATGGCCGAGCTCAGCGACCATCACGGGGCCGCCGGGCCGGCCGCGCTCAGCGAGGCCAACGCCGTGGGCGTGCTGGTGGGGATGGTGGCGACGTTCGTGCTCAGCCAGGTGGCGCAGAGCGCGCTCGGCTGGCGGGCCGCCCTGCTGGTCACCCCGGCCGTCAGCGTCCTGCTGGCCTTGTCGCTGGGCCGCTCCTGGCCCGCGCCCCGGCGGGCCGCCGGCGGGCAGGGCGGCATGCTCGCCGGGGAGGCCGTCCCGGTGCGGGCGGGCGGCGGGTGGCGCTTCCATCTGGCCGGGGGCGTGCTGTTCTGCTGCGTGGCGCTGGAGTTCTCGTTCAACCTGTGGGCCGCCGACCTGTTCGCCCTCAGGACGGGCGTGCCGGCGGCCGTCGCGGCGACCGGGCTGACGGCGTTCGTCAGCGGCATGGCGGCGGGCAGGTTCGCCGGCGCGCAGCTCGCGCTGCGGCTGCCGGCCACGCCGCTGCTGGCCGGCGCGCTGGGGCTGATGGCCTTCGGCTGGGCGCTGTTCTGGGCGAGCACCGCGCCGATCCTGTCGTACGTGGGGCTGGCGCTGAGCGGGCTGGGCGCGTCGCTGCAGTTCCCGCTCGCGCTGAGCACGCTGATCGCCGCCTCCGGCGACCGGGCGGACCGGGCGGCGGCCGCCTCGCCCGTGTGGGCGGGCGCCGCCATGGCGATCGGCCCGCTGCTGCTCGGCGCGGTGGCCGACGGCTACGGCACCGGGAACGCGTTCCTGCTGGTGCCCGTGGTCATCGGCCTGGCGGTCGCCGGGGTGCTCATCTCCAGTCGGCGTACTTGAGCGTGTCGGCCAGGCCGGGGGTGTCCCACTGGTCGACGACGAGGATCCGGCTCTTCGGCAGGTACCACTCGCGCTGGGTGAAACGGGCCTTGACGCCGCCGCCCGAGTAGCTGACGCAGGTGGCCTGCCAGGCGTTGTAGGCGGCCTTGTGCCCCGCCCCCACCTGCCGGTAGCCCCTGGTGACCTTGGGGCCGACGACCTCGCCCCACTTGCGGTTGATCGGGCAGGGCTGCACGTCGCTGGCCGGATAGTACGGGTTCTTGCCCGTGTAGGGCCCGAACCCCTCGGCGCCCCGCTTGATCGCGCCGGGCCCGAGGACGTAGAACGCGTCGCACTCGGGCGAGCCCCAGCCCTGCGGCTTGGCGCACCGGCCGGTGACCACCTGGACGACGTCGCCGCCCGTGCGGTGGACCACCCACTCGATCGGGATGTAGAGCGTCAGGCCGCCACGCAGCTTGAGCTGCTGCGCGGGAGCGGCGGAGGCGGCGCCGGGGACGGCGAGCGCGGCCGCCAGGGTCGCCAGGGTCGCGGCCGAGGCGGCGGCGAGAGCGAGAGATCGTCGTGACATGCGCACCAACGTAGGACCCGCCACTTGCAGCCCAATCACGAACGGCTGAAAGCCGCGAACCACCCCCACCACGAACGGCTGAAAGCCGCGAACCACCCCGAAGCGGGCCCGATCACGAACGGCGGAAAGCCGCGAGCCGGCCCGAACGGCGCAGGGCCGCGAGCCGGCTCACGAACGGCTGGGGCGTCAGGGGCGGGTGAAGGCCGTCGTCAGCTCCCGCAGCAGCGCCACCACGCCGTCGGGCCCGTCGACCACGATGTCGGCCCGCTCGGCCAGCGCGGTCACCTCGGCCGAGCCGCTGCACACGGTCACGCCGGGCAGCCCGGAGGCGCGTACGGCGTCGAAGGCGGCCAGGTCGCCGAGGTCGTCGCCGACGAACATGACGGACCTGGCGTCCCGCTCGGCCAGGAACAGCCCGAGCGCGTGGCCCTTGTCCATGCCGGGCGGGCGCAGCTCCAGGACCATGCGTCCCGGCTCGATCACCAGGCCGTGCTTCCCGGCCAGCTCGGCCAGCGGCTCGCGCAGCACGGCGAGCGCGCCCTCGGGGTCGGGGGCGCGCCTGGTGTGCACGGCCACCGCCCGGCCCTTGTCCTCGATCACCACGCCGTGCAGGCCGAGCGCGTCGAGCAGCAGGGGCAGCTCGGCCCGGACGCGCGGCACGCCGGGCGGCGGCGGCGGCGCCGAGACGCGTCCGTGCTCCCACCGTTCGAAGCCGTAGTGGCCGAGCACCACGAGGCCGGGCACGTCGGCCAGGCCGGGCCCGAGTTCGAGCGCGGTGGCCGCCGGCCTGCCGGTCACGATGGCCACGGCCCCGACGTGGGCGCCGAGTTCGGCGAGCACGGCGGGGGCCTCGGGGTGGATCTTGGCGGAGGCGGGATCGGGCACGATCGGCGACAGGGTTCCGTCGAAGTCGAGCCCGATCACGGCGCCGGACGGATCTTTAAGGATCGCTTCCATACCAGGGATGTTCCTCACGCGGCTGCCGTACCCAGCCGGTCAGGGGCGCATGCCGAGCCGTCTCGCCGCACGGTCGCGCTGACGGGTGGAGCGCAACCTTCGCAGCCGTTTGACCAGCATCGGGTCCTGCTCCAGCGCCTCCGGTCTGTCGATCAACTCGCCGAGCAACTGGTAGTAGCGGGTGGCCGAGAACCCGAAGGTCTCCTTGATGGCCTGCTCCTTGGCGCCCGCGTGCCGCCACCATTGGCGTTCGAAGGCGAGGAGTTCGAGATCACGGTCGTTGAGGGATGTCTGGGACGGTTCCTGGGCAGCACTGTCACCGCTGAGCGGTGCTCCCATGATGTCCTCCTCGGGAAGGGGCGTGCGACGATCACATCGCACGCTTCGCGGCCCGTGGCCAATCGTAATGTGCGATCTGCGGCTGTTCACGGCGGATTGCCGGACGTACAGTCACGAAATGTGACCCCAGTCATCACGCTCCTCACGGACTACGGGCTCGAAGACGGCTATGTGGCCGCCTGCCACGGAGTGATCGCCGGGATCGCGCCCGAGGCGCGGGTGATCGACGTGTGCCACCTCGTCCCGTCCGGCGACGTACGGCGGGGCGCGGCGATCCTCGCCCAGACCATCCCCTACCTCCCGGAAGGCGTCCACATCGGCGCGGTCGATCCCGGCGTGGGCGGCGCGCGGCGGTCGGTGGCGGTCGAGGCGGGCGGCCGGATGTTCGTCGGCCCGGACAACGGGCTGCTGTCCTGGGCGGTGCGCGCCAGCGGCGGCGCGCGGGCCGCGTACGCGCTGAGCAACGAGGAGCACTTCCTGCGGCCGGTGTCGCCGACCTTCCACGGCCGGGACGTCTTCTCGCCGGTCGCCGGGCGGCTGGCCGGCGGCCTGGACCCGGCCGAGCTGGGCCCCCCGGTGCCGGTCGAGCGGCTGGTCACGCTGCCCGCGCCGACCTCGCTGCTGCGGGAGGGCTCGGTCGAGGGCGAGGTCGTCTCGGTCGACCGCTACGGCAACACGCAGTTGTCGATCGCGGCCGGCGACCTTCAGGCGCTGGGCGTCCAGGTGGGCGACACGCTGGGGGTGTGGCTGGGGCGGCGGCAGCTCGCGATGCCCTTCCGGGCGACGTTCGCGGCGGTGCCGCCGGGCGAGCTGGTGGCGTTCACGGACTCGGCGGGGCTGATCGCCATCGCGGTCAACTACGGCGACGCGGCGCAGCGGCTGGGGCTCCCACCTGGGGCGCATGTCCGACTTTCGCCTACACGCTAGGGCGAATAGCCGCATAACATCAATTACTCCGCGTATCGGGCTGTTTACCGAAGCGTCGGAACGAATCATCGGCCGCGTGCCAGAATGCACGGCAGATCGGGCGTCCCTCCCCTCCCGTTCGAGGTTGACGTGTACCAACTGTCCGTCGTGCTGCTCTCCATCCTGTCCATGTTCTGCCCGCAGGCCGACGCGCCCGTGCCGGAGCGCTGGCACGCCTGGCCGGTGACGCGGATCTTCCCCCTGGTCGTGCCGGGCCTCAGCCCGTCGGGGGCCAGGGTGACGTACGTGCTGGCGGGCGTGGCTCCGGAGGCGCCGTGCCGGGTGGCGTTCCAGGCCGCCGCGGTGCGGCCCGGCTGCCTGACCGCCCTGCGGGCCACGTACGCCGACAGCACCCAGACGTACGTGGCGACCGTCGGCATCGCCGTGCTCGGCGTGCCGGGCCCCGGGACGTACCGGGGGGCGCGCCCGGCCACCGTGCGTCCTGTGGCCTTCCCCGGCGGGCCGGCCGAGCGGTTCGGCCGGCGGCAGTACGTCACCGGGGCGCTGGCCGGGTCGGGCGACCCCTACCTCGTGGCGACGGCCGCGGGGTACGCCGACGGGCGGGCGTACCGGCCGGGCGACCGGGCCGCGCCGCGGCTGCGCGGGGTCGCCCGGCAGCTCGCCGAGACGTTGTACCGGGCGCTGACCCGATGAGGGCGCTCGCGTCCCTGCTGCCGGCTCTGATCCTGGCGGCCGGGGTCGCGGGCGTGGCGTCCAGCGCCACCGACGACGTGCGGACGGCGGCCTCGCCGAGCGTCCCCGGCGGCGTGGGCGCCGCCGCGCGGGCCCGGCAGTGGCAGCTCGCGGCGCTGCGCGCGCCCAAGGCGTGGCGGGAGAGCCGGGGCGCGGGCGTGCTGGTGGCCGTCCTGGACACCGGCGTGAACGGCCGCCACCCCGACCTGCGGGGGGCCGTCGTCCAGGGCCCCGACCTGACCGGCGCGCCGCCGCGGCTGTGGGGGCACCACGGCACCGCCATGGCCGGCCTGATCGCCGGCCGCGGGCACGGCGAGAGGCGCGCGGAGGGCGTGGTCGGCGTGGCCCCCGCGGCGCGGGTGTTGTCGATCAGGGTCACGCTGGAGAACACCGACCCGCTGCGCGCCGAGCAGCGCGCCGGCCGCCGCGACGCCCTGGCCGCCGGCATCAGGTACGCGGCCGACCACGGCGCGGACGTGATCAGCATGTCCCTCGGCGGCGGCAGCGGCGCGTGGGAGGGCTCGGCGGCCGAGGAGGAGGCCGTGCAGTACGCGCTCGCCCGCGGCGCGGTCCTGGTGGCCTCGGCGGGCAACGACGGCGACACGGCCAACAGGAAGAACTTCCCCGCCGCCTACCCGGGCGTGATCGCCGTGGGCGCGGTGGACCGGCGGCTCCGGGTGGCCCCCTTCTCCAACCGCCAGGACTACCTGTCGGTGGTCGCGCCGGGCACGGACGTCGTCACGGCCGACGGCGGCGACGGGTACGTGGCCGGCGACGGCACCAGCTCGGCGGCGGCCATGGTCGCGGGCGTGGCCGCCCTGGTGCGGTCGGCCCATCCGGACCTGTCGCCGTACCAGGTGCGCACGGCCATCGAGCGCGGCACCAGGAGGCGGCCCGCGCGCGGCCACAGCCCCGCCTACGGGCACGGGGTGGCCGACGCGACGCTCGCCCTGCGGGAGGCCCGGCGGCTGGCCCACGGAAGGGCCTCACCGGCCGCCCGGCCCGGCCCGTACTTCGGGCGGGGGCCGGCCCGGCCGCCCGCCTCCAGGGCGCCGGTCGTGGCCGGGATGGTGGCGCTGGCGGCGGCCATGTCGGCGCGGGTGGTCGCGACCCGGCGGAGGCGGCGCGGGGATTCACCCTAGCAAGCGCTTGTGTGATACTCCTGGCTATGACCTTAGCGATCGACGGCTGGTTCGCCATCGACGAGGACGGCGCCACCCACCTCCTCGGCACCACCTGCCTGACCTGCGGGACCGTCGCCTTCCCGCCGCAGCCCGGCCTGTGCCGCAACCCGCGCTGCGCGGGCGAGGAGACGGCCGAGGTCCGGCTGCCGCGGCGCGGGCGGGTCTGGTCCTACACCGAAGCCGACTACCCGCCGCCGGAGCCGTTCGTGGCGGCGCGGCCGTACCGGCCGGTCACGCTGGCCGCCGTCGAGCTCGACGACGCCGGGCTGGTGGTGCTCGGCCAGGTCAAGGACCTCACGGCGGCCGATCTGGAGGTGGGCATGGAGCTGGAGCTCGTGCACGGGCCGCTGGCCGACGGGCCGCTGGTGTGGATGTGGGGGCGGGCCTCGTGAGCGCGGTGGTGGTGCTCGGCGCGGGCATGCACCCGTGGGGCAAGTGGGGACGTCCCTTCGCCGAGTACGGCGTCGCCGCCGCCCGCGCCGCCCTCCGCGACGCCGGCGTGGCCTGGACGGACGTCCAGTACGTGGTGGGCGCCGACACGATCAGGAACGGCTACCCCGGCTTCGTCGCCGGCGCCACCTACGCCCAGGCCCTGGGCTGGACGGGCGCCAGGATCGCCTCCTGCTACGCGGCCTGCGCGTCGGGGGCCCAGGCCGTGGACATCGCGCGGACCAGGATCCTGGCCGGGCTCTGCGACGTCGCGCTCGTGGTGGGCGCGGACTCCACCCCCAAGGGCTTCTTCAAGCCGGTCGGCGGCGACCGGCCCGACGACCCCGACTGGCTGCGCTTCCGCCTGCTCGGCGCGACCAACCCCGCCTATTTCGGCCTGTACGCCCGCCGGCGCATGGCCCTGTACGGCTCCACCGGCGACGACTTCGCCGCCGTCAAGGTCAAGAACGCGCGCGCCGGCTCGCTCAACCCCATGGCCCGCTACCGCCGCGCGGTCACGGCGGAGGAGGTGCTCGCCTCACCCATGGTGGCCGACCCGCTGCGCCTGATGGACATCTGCGCCACCTCCGACGGCGGGGCCGCGGTGGTGCTGGCCTCGCAGGCGTACGCCAGGCGGCTCGGCGCGACGGCCCCGGTGCGCCTGGCCGCCGTCTCCACGGTGACCCCGACCTTCCCCAACACGATCCTGGAGCTGCCGAACTTCGCCACCGAGTCCTGCGCCGCCGTTCCCGCGCCCGAGAGGCCCTTCAGGGCCGCGATCGCGCACGCGGCCTACGAGGAGGCCGGCCTCGGCCCCGAGGACGTCTCCTTCGCCGAGGTGTACGACCTGTCCACCGCTCTGGAGCTGGACTGGGTCGAGGACGTCGGCCTGTGCCCGCCGGGCGAGGCGGACAAGCTGCTGCGGGCGGGCGAGACCGCGCTCGGCGGCCGGGTGCCGGTCAACCCGTCGGGCGGCCTGGCCTCCTTCGGCGAGGCGATCCCGGCCCAGGCGATCGCGCAGCTGTGCGAGCTGACGTACCAGCTGCGCGGCGCGGCGGGCGGGCGGCAGGTGCCGGGCGCGCGCGTCGGCCTGGCGGTCAACCAGGGGCTCTTCGGCCACGGCTCGGCGATCGTGGCCACCACGTGACTGTTCGGCCAGGGCTCGGCGATCGTGGCCACCACGTGACAAGGCCCTCCGGGAAGGAAGTGCTCCCGGAGGGCCTCACGGTCCAGCGCGGTCAGCCCGCGTGCACCACGTCGTGCGTCTCGGCGAAGTGACAGGCGCTCTCGTGCCCGGTCCCCGTCCGGATCTGCAGCAACGGCTCCTCCTCCGCGCAGATCTCCTGCGCCTTCCAGCAGCGGGTGCGGAAGCGGCAGCCCGACGGCGGGTTGGCGGGCGAGGGCGGGTCGCCCTGCAGGATGATCCGCTCGCGCTGCTCCCGGCCCTCGGGGTCGGGAACCGGCACCGCCGACAGCAGCGCCTGCGTGTACGGATGAGCCGGCTTGTCGTAGATCTCGACGTCCTTGCCGAGCTCCACGAACTTGCCCAGGTACATCACGCCGACCCGGTCGGAGATGTGGCGGACCACCGACAGGTCGTGGGCGATGAAGATGTAGGCCAGGTTGAACTCGTTCTGCAGCCGCTCCAGCAGGTTGATCACCTGGGCCTGGATCGACACGTCCAGCGCCGAGACGGGCTCGTCGCAGACGATGATCTCCGGCTGCAACGCCAGGCCGCGGGCGATGCCGATGCGCTGCCGCTGGCCGCCGGAGAACTGGTGCGGGTAGCGGTTGATGTGGTCGGGGTTGAGCCCGACGACCTCCAGCAGCTCCTGCACCTTGCGGCGGCGGTCGCCCTTGGGCGCCACCTCCGTGTGGATCTCGTACGGCTCGCCGATGATGTCGCCGACGGTCATCCGGGGGTTCAGCGAGGTGTACGGGTCCTGCATCACCATCTGGATGTTGCGGCGCATGCGCTTGAGGTCGCCGCCCCTGGCCTTGGCGATGTCCTTGCCGTTGATCTTCACCGAGCCCGAGGTCGGCCGTTCCAGCGCCATCAGCACCTTGGCCAGCGTGGACTTGCCACAGCCGGACTCGCCCACGATGCCCAGCGTCTCGCCCCTGTTCAGGTCGAACGAGACGCCGTCCACGGCCTTGATCGCGCCGATCTGCTTCTTGAAGACGATGCCCTGGGTCAGGGGGAAGTGCTTGACCAGGTCGCGAACCTCAAGGATGCGCTCACTGCCGTTCGCCATCGAGGACCTCCCTCCAGTAGTGGCAGGCGCTGCCACGCGTGCCGCTGATCTCGTAGAGCTGGGGGGCGGCGGTCACGCAGTTGTCCTGCCGGTACGGGCACCGGGGATTGAACGCGCACCCGCTCGGCAGGTCGAGCAGGTTGGGCGGCAGACCCTTGATCGCGTACAGCTCCTGGCCCTTGAGGTCCACCCGGGGGATGGACTCCAGCAGGCCCTTCGTGTACGGGTGCGCCGGCGCCCGGTAGATGTCGTGCACCGGGGCGTTCTCCACGATCCGGCCGGCGTACATGACCGAGATCTTGTCGGCCACGTCCGCCACGACGCCCAGGTCGTGGGTGATCAGGATCATGCCCATCTGGCTCTCGCGCTGCAGCTCGGCCAGCAGTTCCATGATCTGCGCCTGGACGGTCACGTCCAGGGCGGTGGTCGGCTCGTCGGCGATCAGCACCTCGGGGTCGAGCGCGATCGACATCGCGATCATGATGCGCTGCCGCATGCCGCCCGAGAACTGGTGCGGATAGTCGTTGACGCGCTGCCGGGCGGCCGGGATGCGGACCTTGTCCATCAGCTCGACGGCCTTGTTCATGCCGTCGCGCTTGGACATGCCGCGGTGGACCCGGAACATCTCGCTGATCTGCCAGCCCACGGTGAACACCGGGTTGAGCGCCGAGAGGGCGTCCTGGAAGACCATCGCGATGCGCTGGCCGCGCACCTGGGTGCGCGCGTCCTCCGAGAGCTTGAGCAGGTCGGTGCCCTTGAAGCGGATCTCGCCCTTGGGGATGACGGCCGGCGGCATGTCCAGGATGCCCATGATCGCCTGAGCGGTCACGGACTTGCCCGAACCCGACTCGCCGAGCACCGCCAGCGTCTCACCGGGGTTGACCGTGTAGCTCACGCCGTTCACCGCGCGCACGACGCCCTGACGCGTACGGAACTCCACGTGCAGATCGTCCACCGCGAGCAGCGGTTCGTCGCCCAGCCCTCCCTCGGCGGGCAACACGTCTGTCGACGTCTTCTTCACTTGATCCCCCCTTCTACCTGAGCTTCGGATCGAGAGCGTCACGCACGGCGTCGCCCAGCATGATGAACGCGAGCACCGTGATGCTCAGGAACAGGGCCGGGAAGAACAGCGGCAGCGACGCGTCGAGGAACCGCGGCCGGGCGTCGGCGATCATGAGGCCCCACGAGATGTCCGGCGACTGCACGCCGACCCCGAGGAACGACAGCGCCGCCTCCGCCGCGATGTAGCCGCCGAGGTTGATCGTGCTGACCACGATCACCGGCGCCAGCGAGTTCGGCAGCAGGTGCTTGAACATGATGCGCCACTGGCCCGCGCCCACCGCGCGCGCGGCGACCACGAAGTCCTGGCTCTTGGCCGTGATCACCGAGGCCCGCATGATGCGGAACACCATCGGCCAGCCGAGCACCGCCAGAGCCGCGATGACCAGCATGATGCTGTTGATGCCGCTGTCGCGGAAGGTGGCGGCGATGAGCAGCGCGCCCAGGATCGGCGGGATCGCGAAGAAGATCTCGGTGACCCGGGAGGAGACCGAGTCGATCAGGCCGCTGCGGAAGCCGGCGAACAGCCCCAGCAGGCCGCCCACGATCATGGTGATGATCGTGGTGGTCACGCCGATCACGATCGAGTTGCGGGCGCCGTAGATCGTCCTGGCGAACACGTCACAGCCCTGGCTGTCCTTGCCGAACGGGTGCCCCACGCTGGGGAGCTGCCGGGCGGTGGACAGGTCGCAGGTCTGGGCGTTGGTCGGGTCGATCGAGGTGAACAACGACGGCCAGAACGCCATGACCAGCAGGATCGCGATCAGCACCGCGGAGACGATGAACATCGGCCGGCGGCGCAGGTCGTACCAGGCGTCGGTCCACAGGCTGGCGGGCTTCTCCTGCTTCTGCTTGCCGCGCCTGCCCTGCTTGTCGGGGGACGGTGGCGCCGGGGCCTCCGTGACCAGCGACTTCGCTTCCGGCAGCATGGGCCCGACGTTTGCTTCGTTACTCATAGCGGATCCTCGGGTCGAGCACTGCGTACAACATGTCGACGACCAGGTTGGCCAGGATGTAGATCAGCACCAGCACCGTCACGATGCCCACGACGACCGGTTGTTCTCGCAGCAGGATCGATTGGAACAGCTGGTTGCCGATGCCCGGCAGGTTGAAGATCGTCTCCGTGATGACCGCGCCGCCCATCAGGTTCCCGAGGTCGGCGCCGAGGTAGGTGACCAGCGGGATCAGGGCGTTGCGTAGCCCGTGCCTGCCGATGACGCGGCGTTTGGCCAGGCCCTTGGCGGTGGCCGTGCGGATGTAGTCCGCGCGCAGCGTCTCCACCAGGCTGGTGCGCGTCAACCTGGTGAGATAGGCGATCGACGTGCCGGCGAGCACGAAACCGGGCAGCAGGTAGCTGCGGAACCCGGCCGAGATGCCGGCCACGGGGAAGATGTCGCTTCCCGTCCACAGCTTGAGCTTGACTCCGAGCACGAGCTGCAGCACGAAGCCCGTCACCAGCGTGGGGACGGAGATCAGCAGCAGCGTCGAGGCGAGGATGGCGGTGTCGGAGGCCTTGCCGCGGCGCAGCGCCGCCCACAGGCCGAGGCCGACGCCGATGATGGCCTCCATGACGAGCGCGGTCAGCGCGAGGTTCAGCGTGACCTGGAACTTGCCGGCCATGAGCTGCGAGACCGGGATCCTGGAGAAGGTGGTCCCGAAGTCGCCGTGGAACAGCACGCCGCTGAGGTAGTACCAGTACTGCAGCAGCAGCGGATCATTCAGGTGGTACTGGTCGCGCAGGACCTCGGCCACAGCCGGGTCCAGGCGCTTCTCGCCCGCCAGTGCCTGGATGGGGTCGCCGGGCAGGGCGAAGACGATCGCGAAGATGAGTAGCGTGGCGCCGAGCAGGACGGGTATCGCCTGCAGCAGTCGCCTGATGACATAACGGCCCATTCAAGCCCTCCGGTACATGCGTGGAGGCAGTCACCCTCGTAGCCGCGGTTTGCCCGGCCCCAAAGTGACTGCCTCCAAGCTCAGTCCTCCGATGGGCGGACGGCAAGAGCCGTCCGCCCGGCGAATGACGTCAGGCCTTCTCGATGTCGGCCCACTGAACCTGGTTGAGCAGGTTCAGCTTGACGCCCTTGACCTTGGCGGAGTGTCCGAAGTTGCTCCGGTAGAAGTAGACCGGGATGTACGGCATGTCCTTGATCAGGATGTCGTCGGCCTGCTGGTAGAGCTTGAGGCCCTCGGCGGCGTCGGCGGCCTGGTCGCCCTTGGCGACGATGTCGTCGAACTCCTTGTTCTCGTAACCGCCGTAGTTCGAGCCGGTCGAGATGGCCTGGGTGCCGAAGATCGGCGTCAGGTAGTTCTCGGCCGACGGGTAGTCGATCGACCAGCCCATGCGGAACAGGCCCTTGTACTTCTTGGCGTCCAGGTCGTCCAGGATGGCCTTGAAGTTCTCGAACGGCTTCGGCGTGACCTCGATGCCCAGGTTGGCGCGGAGGTTGTTGGCGACGGCCTCGATCCACTCCTTGTGGCCGCCGTCGCCGTTGTAGCCGAGCTCCAGCTTGGTCGGGCCCTTGGCGTCGGCGTAGAGCTTCTTCGCCTCGGCCGGGTTGTACGTGCAGGCCGTGCAGGCGCCCTGACGGTAACCGGGGATGGCCGGGTTGATGAAGTCGTCGGCCGGGGCGCGGGTGCCCGCGAAGACCGTCTCGGTGATGGTCTTGCGGTCGATGGCCATGGAGATGGCCTTGCGCACGTCCGGGTTCTTGAACTCGGGGTTGTACTTCAGCGGGACGCCGATGTAACCGACAGAGGCGTCGGGCTCGTCGAAGTAACGGTCGCCGAGGACGGACTTGGCGGTCGCGATCGCCGAGGCGGGCAGCGAGTCGTCCACGTCCAGGTTCTCGGCCTGGAGGTCCTGGAAGGCGGTCTCGGCCGAGCTGTAGATCTTGAACTGCAGCTTGGTCCAGTTCTTCGGCTTGGGGCCGGGGAACTTGTCGTAGACCGTCATGTCGATGGTCTGCGCGCCGCCCTTCTTGTAGGGCTTGTCGACCTTGAACAGGCCCTGGCCGATCGGCTGCTCGCCGTAGGCCTGGGTCACCTTGCCGTCGGCGCCGAGCGCGGAGGCCGGCAGCGGGTAGAAGGCGGTGTACCCGAGCATCGTCTTGAACTGCGAGAACGGTGCGGACAGCGTCACCTCAAGGGTGCTGTCGTCGACAGCCTTGAGGCCCTTCATCTCCTTGGCCGTCGGCGTCTTGCCCTCGCCCGGGTGGACGTCGGCGAAGCCGTCGATGCGGGAGAAGAAGGCGGAGGAGCTCATGGCGTTGTCCTGGTTGGCGCCATAGTTCCAGGCCCGCGCGTAGTCGGCTGCGGTGACCGGCTTGCCGTCGTGCCAGGTGTAACCGGCCTTGAGCTTGATCGTCCAGACCTTGCTGTCCTGGGTGGTGATCGACTCGGCGGCCTCTTCAACCGGCTGCTTGTTCTCGTCGTACTTGACGAGCGGCGAGAACACCGCGGCGAGGACTTCGGAGCCCTCGGTCTCGGTGGTGTTCAGCGGGTTGAGGAGCTCCTGAGGCTCACCGATCTCCATGCGGACCGGCGTTTCGCCGCCGCCCGCGGCAGTGCCGCCGTCCGAGGCACCGCCGCCACACGCGGCAACCGCGAGGGCGAGCAGCGCGGTACCGGCGACGATCTGTGCGCCCTTAGTAACACGCATGGTGAAAAAAATCCTCCCTCTACAGGTGGGCGACAGCGCTGAGCTGCGGTGATGGTAAGCAGCCTGACGGGGGGTTCCTGGTATCCCCCGGATTTGGCTGACATGGTCAAACCAGCCGACGCCCTGCCAGTCGATCGCGACTATCCCTTACTACTTGCCACCAGCGAGTCTCTGGCGCGTTGCAGTTCGGTCACACGTGCGCCAATCCAGCGTCACAGACATTCTTCCTGCAATAGTACAAACACCCCAAGGATGCTCAAACAGGTCAAGCTTCGACGTGAACGGCGGATGAAAATTACCCCCTACAGGACCGTGGTCGCGCCCTTCCCGCCATGGCCCGCCTCGCTGGGCTACGGTTGAGCGAGTCTTGACGGCACCTTGGAACCTGGCGCCCCAAGACTCCGTCCAAGCATCTGCCGCGTCCCTCGCGGCAGGCACCCCACCGACCTGGATCCAATAGAGTCCTAGCCATGAGCCAGCCGGAATCCGCTGTCGCGGACGCCCAGGCGGGCGGCCGAAGCGGGCAGGAGCCGCTGGCCAAGCTCGCCGAGAGATACGGACTTCGCCGTGCCATCGCGCGGCCGAGGTTCCCTGTCTATCTGCGCCAGCTCTGGGAGCGGCGACACTTCATCCTGACGTACGCGACGTCCCGCAACGTCTCGAAGTACTCCAGCTCGGCCCTGGGCCAGCTGTGGCAGGTGCTGACCCCCCTCCTCAACGCCGGCATCTACTACGTGATGTTCGGCGTCATCCTGGGCGGCCGGGGCGGCATCGAGAACTACCCGGCCTTCCTGCTGACCGGGATGTTCGTCTTCACCTACACCCAGCGCGTGGTGACGGCGGGCGCCAAGTCGATCTCCGGCAACCTGTCGATGATCCGCGCCCTGCACTTCCCGCGCGCGTCGCTGCCGCTGGCGTACACGATCCAGGAGTTGCAGCAGCTCGCCATCTCCATGGGCGTGCTCCTCGTCATCGTGACGGCCACCGGCGAGTGGCCCACCTGGTTCTGGCTCATGATCCCGGTGGTGCTGGCGCTCCAGACGATGTTCAACATCGGGGCCAGCCTGGTGATCGCGCGGATGGGCGCCCAGATGCGCGACCTCAACCAGTTGCTGCCGTTCATCACCCGCACCTGGCTCTACGCCTCGGGCGTCTTCTTCTCGATCCAGGACAAGGTGGTCGGGTCCGCGGAGCTCCCGCAGTGGGTCGCCGACGTGATGTACCTGAACCCGACGGCCTCCTACATCGAGTGGATGCGCGACATCCTCATCAAGAGTTACCACCCGCAAAGCGGACACTACCCCCCGACCATGGTGTGGGTGTCTTGCGTATTCTGGGCAGTGTTCGCTCTCGGCTTCGGCTTCTGGTACTTCTGGCGGTCCGAGGAGAGGTACGGGCGTGGCTGAACTGACCGAGGAGCTGTCACAGGTGAAGGGCGAGGAGCCCGCCGTCCGCGGCAAGGACGTGAGGGTGCACCCCAACCCGGAGCCCCGGGGCAAGAGTCCGCTCGACGTACCCACGGGCACCCCGACCGTCATCGTCGACGACCTGCACATCGTCTACCGCGTCTACGGCACGGCCTCCGACAACGAGAAGGGCAACGCGGTCAACGCCCTCACGCGCCTGCTGAAGCGCCAGGGCCGTCCGCAGATGAAGGAGGTCCACGCGGTCAAGGGCGTGACCTTCGTGGCCTACCACGGCGACGCCATCGGCATCGTGGGCCGCAACGGGTCGGGCAAGTCCACGTTGCTGCGCGCCATCGCCGGCCTCCTCCCGCCGCACGAGGGCGCCGTCTACACCGACGGCCAGCCGTCGCTGCTCGGCGTCAACGCCGCGCTCATGCGCGAGCTGACCGGTGAGCGCAACATCGTCCTCGGCTGTTACGCCATGGGCATGACGCCGGCGGAGGTCAAGGAGAAGTACCAGGAGATCGTCGACTTCTCCGGCATCGACGAGTTCGTCCAGCTGCCCATGTCCACGTACTCGTCGGGCATGGGCGCGCGGCTGCGCTTCGCCATCTCCTCGGCCAAGACCCACGACGTCCTGCTCATCGACGAGGCCCTGGCCACGGGCGACCGCGAGTTCCGCAAGAAGAGCGAGGCCCGCATCCGGCAGATCCGCGAGTCCGCCGGCACGGTCTTCCTGGTCGCCCACGACCTCAAGGTCATCGAGGAGACCTGCAACCGGGTCATCTGGCTGCACAAGGGCAAGATCCGGATGGACGGCGACCCGAAGGAAGTCATCGCCGCCTACAACAAGGGCTGAGCCCGCCCGCTTTTCGATCACCTGCGCGAAACGTGGGTGACTCGTGCGCCGAAACACTGACACCGTGACTGCCGTTCCGATAGTATTCGAACGCGGATTCGATCCAAGGAACGCTGATGGAGTGGGGGCGCGCGATGGGAGAGCTTTCGGCCGCGATCGACCACCTGGCCATCGAAGACGTGGCCGAGATCCCCAGGATGCAGCTCGCCGAGCAGCTGCTGGAGCTTCACTGGCAGATGGCCCGGTTGCAGGCCCAGATAGCCCGGCGCACCGGCGTCCGGCTGCCCTAGCGGGCCGCGCCGCGCAAGGGGGGACACGAGAAGGCCGCCGACCCCGTGGCGGGGCCGGCGGCGGGCTCGGCGCGGCGCCGCTGCCCTGCAGTCAGCGGCGGCACGCGGGTGCGAACCCCCGGGCCGGAGCGCATCCGCCCAGACCCGTGGCGGGCCCGTCCGCCCGAGCGGCGGACCCGCGACCGACGCGCGGCAGTGCCGCCGGGGCGCTCGGCACCTTGTGAGCGCACACCATCGGCCTGTCCTGTCGGTGCGACGACGCCCCCGTCGTTCCGCGGGCGTCCACCGACGCCGGGGAGAGCGGGAACCCGCCGTCGCGGGAACAACCTGGCACCTGAACGCGGGCCACCTCACGGCCGTCACGGCCGGTTCGCGAGCGTCGGCACCTTGGACGCCGGCGAACCGCCGCACGGCCCTCGGCGGGGCCGCGTGCGCGCGTCGTCACGTCATGTCCGGGACGCGCCCGCGCGGGTCACGTCCGCGACACGTTCGGGACGCGCCGCGCTCGCCTCAGTCGCGAACCCAGGAGCCCCGCACCGAGCTCGTCAGCGCGTCGCTGCTCCAGCCGAGGGCGGAGACCATGTCGCTGTAGGAGCCGGCGGCCTTGGAGCCGTTGGCCGAGACGAGGCCCGCGGTGTCCTGCATGAGCGGGGTGATCTCGTCGACGGACGCGGTCCGGGTGGTGCCCGGCAGCGCCTCGACGACCGGCGCGGCCTCGACGGGGGCGACCTGCCCGACCATCGGGGCCAGCTCGCCGCCGGACGCGTGCGGCAGGGCCATCCGGGCGGCGCGGGTGAGCCCGCCCATCCCGGACTCCATGGACAGGTCGCGCAGGCCCTTGGTGGCGCCCGTCATGGTCGTGGTGGCGGTGCCGGCCGTGCCGGAGCCCGTGCCGGGCAGCAGCGCGCCGCCGCCCACCTTGCCCATCGCGCCGCCGACCGAGGCCCCGGCCAGGGCGGTCATCGTGTCCATCGCGCCGCGCAGCGGGGCGCTCGTGCCGGCGTTGCTCTGGGGCGCGCCCTTGACCAGCGGCTGCGCCATGCGCGCGCCGCCGAGCAGCGGCAGCGACTTGGCCAGGCCCCGGCCGCCGCCGCCGATCGCGCCGCTGCTGAGGATGGGCGACAGCTCGGGCAGCGGGCCGCTCTGGCGGGTGACGTCCTCGGCCGCGTTCGGCGTCATCGCCAGGCTGGCGCGCCGGTTCTCGTCGGCGATGTCGCGCGCCCTGGCCTCGCCTGCGGCGTCGGCCGACTTGGACTTGCCGGCCCCGGTCAGGCCGCCGAGGCCGCCGCCCAGGCTGCTGAGCAGCCCGCCGCCGAGCAGCCCGCCGAGCAGGTCGAGCGGGCCTCCGCTGGTGCCCCCGCCCAGGCCGTCCAGCGGGACGATCTTGGCGGTGTGAGTGAATTGAACTTCTGCTTGAGCTGGCACGGCCAAAGCCGCCGCCAAGCCGAATGCTGTGACGGCAACGGCCGCCTTGACTACTCGATTCATGATTGCCTTCCCGGCTCGTGATCGATCGCTCTCGAATGCGGTGGAAATGCGAATCGATAACCCCCGAATGCCGTGGCGCACACGCTATGGGCACCACACGAAGCGTGCTGTCACGGCTGAGCTACGGAAGCAGTTGTATCACTGACGGTGATCGCCCGCAGGCGGCCGGAAAGCCCATGTAGCAGGGTTTGCAGCCCGGTTACCGAGTAAAGGGGGAGCGTTGAGCGGAGAGACAAAACGGGAAATACCCCGGTTTTGATTTCGATTCCGCGCGGACCCGATCGCCATCGGGACCGCGACGCCGACGTGCGCCCGCACGGCCCGCGAACAAGTGGTCGCATTAACAAATGTCACGGGCCGGGGGCGCACAATTCAGTGGCGGTGGCGCGAGAACGCGACCACTCAGATGGGCAGCAAGGCGTCGGCCGGCTCGAACGGAAAACGCTCGGCGAACGCCGGGCGCAGATCCGTCAGCCAGACCGCGGACGGGTCGTACCTGGCGAAGAACGGCCGCCCGACCAGCTCCGGGTCGCGGGCCTGGATGAGGTGGAGCACGAAGACGCGCTCACCGGCGATCTCGGTCACCCCGTCCACGCACACCTTGCCCGGCGTGGCCGACATGGACGGCCCCCGGACCGTACGGCAGAGCCCGGAGACGGTCGAGTAGGCGTCCCTGAAGATCTCGTACGCGCGGGCCAGCGGGACCGCGAAGTAGTCCTGCGGCCCGGTGTCGCGCTCGACGAACATGTAATAGGGAATCAGCCCCATCCTCAGCTGCCGCCGCCACATCGACGACCACACCTCGGGATCGTCGTTGATCGACCTGATCAGCGGCGCCTGGGTCCTGATCGTGGCCCCGCTGCCGAGGATGCGTTCGACCGCCGACTCCACCAGCGGCGAGTCCAGCTCCCGCGGATGCGAGAAGTGGGCCATGAACGCCAGGTTCTTGCCGGCCTTCACCACCTCCTGGAACAGGCCGAGCGTGGCGTCGGCGTCGGGGTCGGTGGTGAAGCGCTGCGGCCAGTAGGCCAGCGCCTTGGTGCCGATGCGGATGGATTCGAGCTGGTCGAGGCCGAGCAGCGGCTCGATGTAGCGCCGGATCACCGGCTCGCCCATGATCATGGCATCGCCGCCGGTGATCAGGACGCTGGTGACCTCGGGGTGGTGGCGGATGTAGGACACCATCCGGTCGATGTCGTCGGAGGCGAACTTCAGGTCCGCGTCCCCGATGAACTGCGCCCACCGGAAGCAGTAGGTGCAGTAGGCATGGCAGGTCTGCCCCTGTTTAGGGAAGATGAGCACTGTCTCTGGATATTTGTGCTGCATGCCGGGCACCGGTTCGTCGCCCATCCTCGGGACGTTGAGCTCCTTCTGCCCGGCCGGATGCGGATTGAGCTGCGCGCGGACGCGGTTGGCCTCGGCCTGGACCTCGCCGTTGGGGGCCTCGGCCTTGAGCAGGTCGGCCAGCCTGGCCACGTCCGCGGCGGGAAGCATGTCCTCCTGCGGGAAGACGAGGCGGTAGATGGGATCGTCGGGCGCCGCCGACCAATCTATGAGTTCATCCACGACATAGGCGTTCGTCCGGAAGGGCAGCACCGTGGCCACGGCGCGGACCCTCAGCCGCTCCTCGTCGTCCAGCCCCGCCCGTCGCAGGAGCTCGTCGAGGTGCTTGGACGTGTACGCCTTGAAGCGTCGGGTACCTGCCTGGTTCAAGATCACTAGGCCTTTCCCATCTTTTTTGTTCGATCGCGTGTAAACCTCACGACCCAGTCGCGCGTCTACGGTTCTTAATATCCGGACGCGACGCGCCGCGTCCCCGGTTCCACTGGGCTCCAAGTTTCCTTGCAGCTTTGACACTCGCGACATATCGCGAATCGACATACACTGATTCATCGTGACCGAGGATCTCGACCTGCGCGCCTCCGACGCCGACCGCGACCGCGTCGCGGCCCTGCTCGGCGACGCGCTCGCCACCGGAAGACTCACCAGCGTCGAGCACGCCGACCGTCTGGAGATCGCCTACACGGCGAAGACGATCGGCGAGCTCGTCCCCCTCACCCGGGACCTGCCCGAGGTGTCCCGCCCGTCCGCCCTGCCCGAGGCCATCGAGCACCAGGTGATCAGCTCGAAGTTCAGCAAGATCGTGCGCAAGGGGCGCTGGGTCGCCTCCCGGCGCACCAAGCTGTCGGCCCGCTTCGGCGCCCTCGTCATCGACCTGTCCGACGCCGTGCTGCCCGGCCGGGAGATCACCATCGAGACCGACGCGAAGTTCAGCAAGCTGATCGTCCGGGTGCCGGAGAACGCCCACGTCATCGACGAGGGCAGCTCGATCTTCGGCAAGCGCAACGTCAGCGGCGGCTCGGCGGGCGACGGCCCGCTGATCCGGGTCACCGGCTCGTCGAAGTTCTCCAAGGTCATCGTGACCCGCGGCCTCGACGACTGGAACCTCCACTGACGGGCCCCCGCGACTGGAACCGCCGCGCCGGGGAAGCAGGGAGGTCCACCCGCCGGTCGACCTGACATCCGGCCTGCCTACGATGCGGAGATACACGAGCCCGCGTACCGGCCCGGCCGGGCGACGGCGGGCTCGTCTGTCCCACGAGGTGACCATTGTCCGACAGCAGGCCCGTCGCGCTCGACGCCATGGGCGGCGACCACGCTCCCCACGAGATCGTGGCCGGCGCGGTCCACGCCGTACGGGAGCGCAAGCTGCCCATCGTGCTCGTCGGCTCACCCCGCATCCTGTACGAGGCCCTGGCCGACCACGACGCCACCAAAGAGGTCCCCATCGTCAGGGCGGAAGAGGCCCTGGCCATGGACGAAGGCGCCCTGGCCAGCCTGCGCCGCCCGCGCTCCAGCATCGCCATCGCCTGTCACCTCGTCCGCCGCGGCGACGCCTCGGCCGTGGTGTCGGCCGGCTCGACCGCGGGCATCGTCGCCACCGGCCGCCTCCGGCTCAAGGCCCAGCAGGGCGTCCTGCGACCGGCCATCGCCGTGGCGCTCCCGACGCTCCCCACCCCCACCCTCCTGGTGGACGCCGGTGCCAACGCCGAGGTCAAACCGGAGATGCTGCTGCAGTTCGCCCACCTCGGCGCGGCCTACGCCGAGCTGGCCTACGACATCCCCGAGCCCCGGGTCGGCCTGCTCACCATCGGCAGCGAGCCGGAGAAGGGCAACAAGCTCGTCAAACGCGCCCACGAACTGCTGCAGTCCTCCCCCGGCATCCGCTTCACCGGCAACGTCGAGGGCCACGACCTCCTCACCGGCAAGGTCGACGTCATCACCACGGACGGCTTCACCGGCAACGTCGCGCTCAAGACCATGGAAGGCGCGGTCCGGTACGCCTTCGGCGAGCTGGCCGAGACCATCGGCGAGAGCCGGATCGCCAAGTTCGGCGCGCTCATGCAACGCGGCCGCCTGCGCGAGCTGCGCCGGCGCCTCGACGCCGAGGCCCACGGCGGCGCCGTCCTGCTCGGGCTGAACGGGACGGTGGTGATCGCCCACGGCTCCTCCAGGGCGCCCGCGATCAGCGCCGCCTGCCAGGTCGCCGCCGACCTCTCCGCGGGCGGCATCGTCGCCAGGATCGGCGACCGGATCGCCGCCACGCATCGCTCACACAGACTCTGGTGACGCCGTAGTGTGTGAGACCGATCCACAGGAACGGGGGAAATGTGGACGGCCTCACCTCAGCACAGGTCGCAGGGGCGAAGACCAACGAGGTGCCGCGGCGGTCGAGCAGATCGCTCAGCGCGATCATCAGGGCGAACGTGTTCACCCTGTTCAACCTGGTCATCGGCGTGCTCTGGGCGCTGATCCTGATCTTCGGCGAGTGGCAGGACGGCCTGTTCGGCCTGGTGATCGTGGCCAACGCGCTGATCGGCATCGTCCAGGAGCTGCGCGCCAAGCGCACCCTCGACAAGCTCGCCGTGATCAACGAGGCTCCGGTCCGCGTCCGCCGCGACGGCCGTGAGCAGCAGGTCGAGCCGCACCGGGTCGTCCTCGGCGACCTGGTCCTGCTCGGCTCCGGCGACCGCCTGCTGGTCGACGGCGAGGTCGTCGGCTCCGACGGCCTGGAGGTCGACGAGTCGCTGCTGACCGGCGAGGCCGACCCGGTGCACAAGAAGCCCGGCGACCAGGTGTTGTCGGGCAGCTTCGCGGTCGCCGGCGCCGGCGCGTACGTCGCCACCCGCGTCGGCACCGACGCCTACGCCGTGCGGCTGGCGGAGGAGGCCAGCAAGTTCCACCTCGCCCACTCCGAACTGCGCGAGGGCGTGGCGAACTTCATCAAGTACATCACCTGGCTGGTCGTGCCGATCGGCGCCCTGCTGATCTACAGCCAGCTGCACAACTCCGCCGACTTCTCCACCGCCATCACCGGCGCGGTCGCCGGCATCGTCACCATGATCCCCGAGGGCCTGGTGCTGATGACCTCGATCGCGTTCGCCGTCGGCGTCATCCGCCTCGGCCGGCGCAAGTGCCTGGTCCAGGAGCTGCCCGCGATCGAGGGGCTGGCCAGGGTCGACGTGCTCTGCCTGGACAAGACCGGCACCCTTACCGCCGCCGGCATGGACCTCGACCAGGTGCTCCCGCTGCGCGACGGCCAGCCGGTCGAGCCCGCGCTGGCCGCCCTGGCCCACCTCGACGCCCGTCCCAACGCCACCGCCCAGGCCATCAGGGCCCGCTACCCCGCCCCCGCCGACGGCTGGTCGGCGGCCTCGTCCGTGCCCTTCTCCTCGGCCCGCAAGTGGAGCGGCGCCGACTTCGGCCGGCACGGCGCCTGGCTGCTGGGCGCCCCCGACGTGCTGCTGCACGACGGCGAAGGCTACGACAAGGCCGCCGAGCTGGCCGCCACCGGCACCCGCGTGCTCGTCCTGTGCCGCACGCCCGACCTGCGGGCCGCCCAGGACGGCGGGCCCGTCGAGCCCGTCGCGCTGGTCACCCTCAGGCAGCGGATCAGGCCCGACGCGCTCAAGACCCTCGGCTACTTCGCCAAGCAGGGCGTCACGGTCAAGGTGATCTCCGGCGACAACCCGGAGGCGGTCTCCGCCATCGCCATGAGCCTGAAGATCCCCGGCGGCGACCGTTCCATCGACGCCAGGACGCTCCCCCACGACGACCCCGCCAAGCTCGGCGAGCTGCTCGACTCCCACACCGTGTTCGGCCGGGTCAGCCCGCAGCAGAAGCGCCAGTTCGTCGGCGCGCTCCAGGCCCGCGGGCACACCGTGGCCATGACCGGCGACGGCGTCAACGACGTCCTCGCCCTCAAGGACGCCGACCTCGGCATCGCCATGGGCGCGGGCAGCCCGGCCACCAAGGCGGTGGCCCAGGTGGTGCTGCTGGACGACAAGTTCGCCACGCTGCCGCACGTCGTCGGCGAGGGCCGCCGGGTGCTGGCCAACATCGAACGCGTCTCCAACCTCTTCCTCACCAAGACCTTCTACGCGATCGTGCTGTCGCTGGCCGTCGGCGTGGCCGGGGTGATGTTCCCGTTCGCGCCCCGCCACTCCACCCTCACCAACGCGCTGACCATCGGCATCCCGGCGTTCTTCCTGGCGCTCGCGCCCACGGTCGAACGGGCGCGGCCGGGGTTCGTCCGGCGGGTGCTGCGCTTCGCCGTGCCGGCGGGGGTGCTGTGCGCGGGCGCGGTGCTGCTGTCGTTCTGGGCCGCGCACAGCGGCACCTCCACCCTGACCGAGGACCAGACGTCCGCGGTGATCACGCTCTTCCTCACCACGTGGTGGGTGCTCGTGCTGATCACCAGGCCGCTCAACTGGTGGCGGATCACGCTGCTGGCGTCCATGGCGGGGCTCTTCGCGCTCGCCCTGTCGCTGCCGCCCGTCCGGCGCTTCTTCGCCCTCGCGCCCGGCGACCTCAGCAACGACCTGACGGCCGTCGGCATCTCCCTGGTGGCCGCTGTTGCGATCAGCATCGCGGTCAAGGTCGCCGGTACCCTTAGAACATGACCGACCCGCAGATAGTGCTCACCGAGCGCGTCCAGCAGGCGCTGGCGAACGCGTTCGGCGCCGAGCACGCCGACGCAGACCCGCTGATCCGGCCCTCCCAGTTCGCCGACTTCCAGGCGAACGTCGCGATGAGCCTGGCCAAGCGCCTGCGACGGTCCCCGCGGGAGGTCGCCGAGGCGATCAAGGCCGAGCTGTCCGACTTCCCCGGCACGGTCGAGGTCAGCGGCCCCGGCTTCCTCAACATCACGCTCGCCGACTCCTGGATCGAGTCCCAGGCCGCGGGCATGCGCGACGACCAGCGCCTCGGCGTCGGCACGAGCACGCCCGCGCAGACCATCGTGATCGACTACTCCGCGCCCAACGCGGCCAAGGAGATGCACGTCGGCCACCTGCGCACCACCATCGTCGGCGACTCCCTGGCCCGCCTGCACGAACACCTCGGCAACAAGGTGATCAGGCAGAACCACCTGGGCGACTGGGGCACCCCGTTCGGCATGCTCATCGAGCACCTGCTCGACATCGGCGAGCCGGCCGCGGTCGCCCAGCTCGAAGCGGGCATGGGCACCGAGTTCTACCAGGCGGCGCGGGCCAAGTTCGACGCCGACGAGGGCTTCAAGCAGCGCGCCCGGGTCCGGGTCACCACCCTCCAGTCGGGCGACCCGGCCACCATGCGCCTGTGGCACGTCTTCATGGACGCCACCGTCCGGTACTTCAACAAGGTCTACTCCCTGCTCGGCGTCACGCTGACCGACGCCGACCTCGCCGGCGAGAGCATGTACAACCCCATGCTGGAGAAGACCTGCGCCGACCTGGAGTCGTCGGGCGTCGCCGTCCACAGCGAGGGCGCGCTCTGCCTGTTCCCGCCCGGCTTCACCGGCTCCGACGACAAGCCGCTGCCGCTCATCATCAGGAAGAGCGACGGCGGCTACGGCTACGCCTCCACCGACATGGCGGCGATCCGCTACCGCGTCCACGACCTGAAGGCCGACCGCATCCTCTACGTGGTGGGCGCCGACCAGGCGCTGCACTTCCGCATGGTGTTCGCCTCCGCGCAGATGGCCGGCTGGCTGCCCGACACCGTCTCGGCCGAGCACGTCCAGATCGGCATGATGCTCGGCAAGGACGGCCGCCGCTTCAAGACCAGGTCGGGCGAGTCCATCAAGCTGATGGACCTGCTCCAGGAGGGCGTCGAGCGGGCCTCGGCGGCCATCGCCGAACGCGGCTACGACGAGGCCACCCGCAACGAGATCGCCCTCGCCGTCGGCATGGGCGCGGTGAAGTACGCCGACCTGTCGGTCAGCCACGACAGCGAATACGTCTTCGACTACGACCGCATGCTGGGCTTCACCGGCAACACCGGCCCGTACATGCAGTACGCCACCGCCCGTATCCGGTCCATCTTCCGCAAGGCGGACATGGAGCCGGCGGCCGCCACGTCCCCGATCCTCCTGGCCGAGCCCGCCGAGCGCGCCCTGGCCCTCCACCTGCTCGGCTTCGGCACGCTCATCGAAGAGGTCACCGCCCGCTCCGAGCCCCACCGGCTGTGCAACTTCCTCTTCGAGACGTCGAGCCTGTTCAGCACGTTCTACGAGCAGTGCCCGGTGCTGCGGTCCGACGTCGAGCCCGAGACCCGCGCCTCGCGGCTGGCCCTGTGCGCGCTGACCCTGCGCGTACTCGAAACCGGCCTCGACCTTCTGGGCGTCCCCGTCCCCGACCGCATGTAACAGGCAGTTGGCTCAAAGTCTCCCGTTCCGTCATGGGCGCGCCTCCACCGGGTTGGCGCGCCCTAACGGCTAGGCTTTACGCGGTCATGAACTGAGGCCGAAATGGGGGAGTTCTCTGCCTTGAGCACGGACCTGACTGCGAGCCCCCAAGCAGCGACGGAGTTGCAACGCTACGCCGAGGCGCTGCTTGCGCACCTCGCCGCCAATGGCACCGCTCCTCCCGCCGCTCCGGGCTTTCGCGACATACCCGGCCACTGGCTGCCCCCTGCCGTAGAAGCGCTGGTCGCCATCCTCGCCGGCGACGACCCGCTCGAACCGCTGAGCAGGGCCGCCGGCCGTGACCAGCAGCAGACCGCGCTCTTCCTGTGTCTGGCCCTGGCGGTGTCCGGCCAGGGCAGCCGCATCCACGCCTCCTGGCTCGGCACGGCCTTCGGCGAGCTGTCGCTCGACCGTCCCGTCACCCACGGCCAGCGCTCGCTCTGGCTGGCCGCCGCCCGCGGCGCCTACGGCCCGGCCGGCAAGATCTTCGTGCTGCGCAAGCTCGACGCGCTGGCCGTGCAGGAGCACGCCGACGTCGAGGAGTGGGTGCAGGCGCTGGTGCCCGGCGAGCCCGCGGTCGTCGTGCCGCCGTCGCTGGCCGACTTCCCGGAGATGGCCGAAATTCCCGACCTGGCCCGTCCGGCGGTCGCGGCCGCCCGCCTGGCCAGGCTGCGCGGCCGCTGCGCCGAGATCACCTCGGCCCGGCAGTCCGACCACGACTCCGCCGTCCCGCTCAGCAACAGCTCGGCCAGCCCGGCCGCGTCCTGGGCCGAGGACGAGCCGCTGGCGGTCCTGCGCGCCCAGATCGGGCAGGGCGGCCCGGCCGGCCCGATGGCCTCGCTGATCTCCCACCTGCTCGACGACCTGCGTCCCGGCGCCGACCCGCACCTGGCCGCCATCGCCCTGCACGTCGCCGCGCCCATCCTGCGGGGCCTGGCCGAGGAGCTCGAAGCCGACAGCCGGCTGACGCCGCCGGCCACGCTGACCGTCCCGCTGCTCGGCCACCGCATCCACCTGCGCCCCGAAGGCCCCGACGAGACCTCGATCGCCACGGCGGAGCACGCCATCCTCACCGAGGGCGTCGTGCCGCGCGGCCGGCCGTGGGCGGCGTTCGTGCTGATCGTGGCGGGCGTCGCGTGCCTGGCCGGAGCGGCGTTCAGCGCCTCGCTCCTGCTGGCCGCCGCCGGGGTGGCCATGCTCGGGCTGGGCGGCTGGCAGCTCTGGCAGCGCCACAAGACGATCGTCGCCGACGCCCGTTACGTGGCCGCCCAGGTCAACGAGCTGAAGGAGCTGGCCGAGGGCGCCGTCTGGGCCCTGCACGCCTACGCCAGAGAAGCGGACGCACGCGCGAAACAGGCCGCTGACGATGCAACCGAGCTCACCCGGCTGATTCGTCGCGGCCCGCGCGCTGCTTAGACCCGATCAGGTCGTCTCGATCTCCACGTGCGCCGGCGCGAGCAGGAACACGCGATCGGCGATGCGCTCGATCCGACCCTCGCAACCGAACGCGAGCCCGGCGGCGAAGTCGACCATCCTCGTCGCCTCGGGCATCGCCATGCCCGTGACGTCCATGATCACCGTCTGCCCGTCACGGAAGTGCTGACCGATCAACGGTGCGTCGTTGTACTTGAGCGGCTGGACCATGACGATTCGCGACGCGTCGACGTTCGCGCGCCACCGCCGGGCGGCCCGCTCCGTCGCCGGAACGTACTCGTCCTCGTAGTGCTCGTCGTCGTCATAGCCGTCGTCGTAGTGATCGACCCCGCTCAGGCCAAGGTAGTTCACCACCTTGCGCACTGCCCCCATCGGCTTGTCCTTTCCTCAGGAACTCACCGTAATCGGCACGTCCCTACACATTGGACGGTAACCGACGATTCCGCATTCGCCACGCGACACGCCCAGCCCTAATTCCATTTTGTACGGCTTGCAACCCGCTTGCATCTGGATATCCGTCCCCCCCGTATAGCATCGGCCACATGCGCCTGTTCACTGTAGACGCCTTCACCGACACAGCTTTCAAGGGTAATCCCGCAGGTGTCTGCCTGCTGGACTCTCCGGTTACTGATGGGTGGATGCAGAGCGTAGCCGCCGAGATGAACCTCTCCGAGACCGCCTTCCTGCTCGGCGATTCCCTACGGTGGTTCACCCCTGTGGTCGAGGTCACTCTCTGCGGTCATGCCACGCTGGCGACCGCTCACGTTCTGTATTCGACCAGCGCCGCGACCGGCCCCGTCGAATTCCGCACGGCGAGCGGAACGCTAACCGTGAATCGCGCCGCCGGAGACCTCATCACGATGGATTTCCCGGCCAAGGAGGTGACGCCCGTCACGGTTCCCGAGGGCCTGGAGAAAGCGCTCGGAGCCACCCCGGTACGGGTCGGGAAAAGCGACCTGGACCTGCTGGTCGAGGTCGATTCAGAGGAGACGGTACGCGCCCTGCGCCCCGACATCACGGCCCTGTCGGCAGTGGAGGCGCGCGGCGTCATCGTCACCGCCCGCGGCACCGGCACGGATTTCGTCTCACGATTCTTCGCTCCCAACGTGGGCGTCGACGAGGATCCGGTGACGGGCTCGGCCCACTGCGCCCTGTCGCCGTACTGGTCCGCGCGGCTCGGCCGTACGGCTCTGACCCGTGCGCAGCTCTCCGCCAGAGGCGGCCTGGTCCACACCCGCCTCGACGGTGACCGCGTCCACCTCGCCGGCCATGCCGTGACCATCCTCACCGGCACACTCCTCACGCCCGGGTAAAAACTTCCTTACCTTCCTTGCTTCCCCCTGCTCAGCTCTCTAACCTACAAATCGAGTTGGAGGTTACCTACCACGACAGAAGCAGGAGGTTCGGAACCATGCTGCTGACTTCGATCGACCCGTTCTTCCAGGAGTTCGAGCGCCAGTTCAACCGGCTGGCCCGCCAGACCTTCGACAACGGCGGCGCCGCCACGATGCCGCTGGACGGCCTGCGCCGCGACGACGACGTGGTCCTGCGCTTCGACCTGCCCGGCATCGACCCGGACTCCATCGAGGTGACCGTCGACCGGGGTGTCCTCACCGTCAGCGCCCGCCGCGAGGAAGAGATCGCCGAGAACGAGCGCCTGTTCGTCCGCGAGCGCCCGATGGGCACGTTCACCAGGCGCGTCTATCTGTCGGAGCACCTCGACAGCGACCGCATCGACGCCGGCTACGCCAACGGCGTGCTCACCGTGCGCATCCCCGTCCTCGAACGCGCCAAGCCGCGCAAGGTGGAGATCCGGCGCAACGACACGAAGGCCATCCGGGCCTGACCCGGCACCGGGGGCGGGGCATCCCGGCCCCGCCCCCGATTCCCGAGGAGGCCACGATGCCCGAGCTGCCCTTCGACGACGAGCACGCCCCGCTCTACTCCCTGGGCCAGGTCGCCGACATGCTCCAGGTCCGCCAAGCCTACCTCCGCCGCCTGGACGAACACGACGTCATCAGCCCGAGCCGCTCATCCGGCGGCCAACGCCGCTACTCCCGCAGCGACATCCTGATCGTCCAGCACGTGACCGACCTCGCCGACCAGGGCATGACCTTGATCGCCATCCGCCGCATACTGGAACTCGAACGCGAACTCGCCGACGTCCGCCGGCAACTCAAAGAAGCCCGCACCCGCCTCGGCGACCCCACCTAACCCAGCCGCGACAGACTCCCCGCCCCTTAGCATTCGCCCAAACCGCCGACAACGAGACGCTCCCCCACCATCCCCAACCGCTTGCTACCACATCACCGCAAAAGGCCCCCCCGGACATCAATCCCCCCGCCCACCGTCAGCCGCCCACCGCCGGCCTCCCGCCGCCGCCGACCACCGACCACCGACCACCGACCACCGGCCATCGACCTCCGGATCCCGGCCCCCACCCCCGGCTCCCGGCTCCCGGCTCCCGGCTCAAGAATCGCCCCAGATCCCCGCGACCAGCCGACTCATGCACAAGCACCGCCTCGACCTGTCGGGCGTAAGATGCGCCATTGCCGCGCCACCGCCCAGCCCCCGACAGGACTCGCCACCATGAACCCTCACCACGAGCACCTTCGCACCCGCTTCCGAACCGCTCCGCTCCAACTTCCGCCCACACCCTGGCGCCCCCTGCCCCCAGTAGCAGTCGGAGGCTTGACCGGCGTCGGCTTCGCCGAACACCCCGACTCGGGCGAAGACCTCATCCTCGCGACCTCCCACCAGGGACGCGGCATCCTCAACTGCGTCACCGGCCACCGCATAGCACGCGACCCCGACCCAGACCCCGCCTGGCCGGACGACTACACCCTCACCTGCCTAGGCATAGGACCTCTTGCAGCTACCACCATCAAGATCTCCGGCCTCCTGGGCGGCGGACTGCACACGACCACCACGACTGGATGGTCCATCGACATCGTCACACCCGACTGGCCCATCAAAAGCGTCCTACTGTCCAGCGGCGGAGACCCCTACCGCGACGAAGCCGGCTCAACCTGGTGGCACATCCACCGCGAAGAGGCCTGCGAACTCCGCGCAGCCGGCTTCTCCCCCACAGGCCGCACCCTCGCCATCGCCTCGAGCTGCACCCTAACCCTCTTCACCCACCCCTGACATGAAGCGAACCATCGGCCAAGCCACCCCACCGGCAAATCCGCAGATCCTCACCGAGCTCACGATGCCCCCGGCCAGAGCCCCCTGCCCCCACAAGCTTCCAGCTCCTGCAGTACTACACAGTCACGCCACCAGCCCGACGGTCAGAAGCAGGCTCGCCACCGCACCGGCATCCGTAGCGACAGTGACACAGCATCAGGCATGGGCCAGCTTTTGGCTAGAAGCATCCAGTTCCGGCCCCGCGAAAGTCCTGGTCATCGCCAAAGACGGTCTGCCTTTACGACACGCCTCCCACAACCGGCTGCTGGGTACCACGGGCTGCCAGAGCCCACTCTTCGGGCCGCCCAGCACACTGACAGCGCCTCCTACCGCCCCCAGTGACGGCACCCTGCGCCGACAGTGACGCCATCTGCCGCTGTCCGCGCAGTGCCTGCACCCTCCACCGCGCCGCGGCCACCGAACACCGCGCTAACGAAAGCGCCCGGCGCCTCCAACGCCGCAAAGCGCACCCGCCCTCCATCACGCCATACCTCGGGCACGCCACTACACCCCAAGGTCACCCCACCAGCCAAGCCCGATACCCGAACCCGCACTCACGGCAGCGGCAGCGGCAGCGGCAGCGGCAGCCTACCCACGGGCATGCCCTTGCGCCTCTACACCCCAACTCCCTGCGACAACACCCCGGAAAGACCAGGCCCTTCTAACCTGACGATGCAGGTCAGTAGCAGTAGGTACGGGCGCAGGGCGGGGCCGGAGAGACGCTTCCCGTCCCCTGTCTCATCACTCCGCATCTCACCCGGGTCAGAAACCAAGCGCCACGTACCCGGAGCCACCGATGAAGCCCCGCGCATCAGCCCTCTCCCTGGGCCTACCCATCCCGCACTGTCGCCGGCTTCGGTTCGCACGGTGGGCGGCCCTCTGTGTGCCGCCAGGGACCTCTTGAGATACCAGCCGAGATCGACGAACTCGGCATGTGAGCGATGGTGCGGTAATACAGCAGGGGAATCGAGAAACCAACGCTTGCTCCTCGTGGAGCAGCACGTTCACGCAACTCTCTCCCGTCGGGCAGCCTGGCGCTAGGCCGAGCCTCGTAGCAGGTGCGCATGGCACTCTTCGCTCTGACCCACCCGACCCGCGGCACGTGCTCCTGGTCGTAGTCGGTCATGTGCCAGGTTGCTGAGCAACTTCCTTCTGGAGGCAGGCATCCCTGACGAGCGGCCCTGCGACGGCTAGGACAGCCGGCCTGGTTGCCTTCTCACTGGCGTAGGCGCCAAGAGAGTCACTGAGGGAGCGATCAATGAGTGTGCCGTCGCGACCTTGATGCCCTGCCAGCCGGCGCTGTTGTCGACGCCGCACAGACATGCTCGGACAGGTGATCCAGAGTTCGTTACTCAGGATGAAGGGACTTGCCCCGGAAATGCAGAAAGGGCCCCGACCGAAGTCGGAGCCCTTTCGAAAGATTGTCCGGCGGTGACCTACTCTCCCACACCCTCCCGAGTGCAGTACCATCGGCGCAGAGAAGCTTAACTTCCGGGTTCGGAATGTA